>NZ_JBFTZL010000022.1:0-30413 GCF_056406825.1 Arthrobacter sp. P1_A5
GTCGGAGCCCATGTCGAACGGGTAGTCCGAGCCGAGCAGCACCTGCCCCGGGCCAGCGGCAGCCACGAGCGCCCGCAGTTCAGCCGGGCTGTGGACAAGGGAGTCGAAGAACAGCTTCTTCACATACGACGACGGCGGCTCAGCACAGCCGCGTGCCTCCGGCCGCACCCGCCAGGCGTGATCGGAGCGGCCAAGGCTGGTGGGCAGGTAGCCGCCGCCGTGCGCCGCCAGAACCTTAAGGTCCGGGTGCCGGTCCAGGACACCGCTGAAGATCAGGTGGGACAGGGCCACCGCATTTTCCGCGGGCTGGGAGACGGTGTTGGCGAGGTAGAAGCGGTCCAGCCGCTCGTCCAGCGAGCAGCCGAACGGGTGCAGGAAAACCAGGGCACCAAGCTCCTCGGCCCGGCTCCAGAACGGTTCCAGCCTGGCGTCGGACAGCTCAACGGTGCTGCGCTCCGGGTCGGCGGGGGTGGCGGCGAACGAGCCGATTTCCACGCCGAGCAACCCGCACTCCAGCATGGCGTGTTCCAGGGCTTCGACCATCAAGGAAGGGTGCTGCAGCGGGACCAGGCCCAGGCCATTCAGCCGTTCCGGGGCGCGGTCCACGAACTCCCGCACCGCCTGGTTGGCGGCCTTGGCAACCTGCAGGGCCAGTTCTTCCGCGGCGAAATAGTAGAAGTGCGACGGCGACGGCGAGACGAGCTGCACGTCCACGCCTTGGGCGTCCATGTCCGCAAGACGGCGGTCCAGGTCCGTCAGTTGCGGCCAGCGCTCCTTGATCATTTTTCCCGAAGCGGCCATCGACTCTGGTCCGTTGCGCCGGACTTCCAGGGCCTGTTGAGCGCCGAAGCCCTCGGGATCAGCTTCGGCCACCAATTGCTGCAGGGCCGGAAGCAGGATGTGGGCGTGGACGTCCACGGTCGGTTTTTCAGCAGGGCCGGTGCTCATGCGGGCTCCCTAACCAAGCTGGAGACTGAATGCATGAGGCCCGGCACGTTGGCGTCCCGGACGCCGTCGAGCATCCACTGGCCCAGCTGGACGGAGGCGTCGACCACTGCTTTTGCCCGGTCCAGTCGGCGGTCGGTGAACTCTTTCCAGAGTGTCTCGGTGATGTCGTCGGCGCCGATCAGGAGATCGGCCAGCACGCCTGCGTCTTCCATTGCCATGGCAGCACCTTGCGCGATGGTTGGCGGGCAGCTGTGGGCGGCGTCGCCGATGATGACGGTGCGGCCGCGGTTCCACGGCCCGTCCACCAGGTGGGTAGTGAACCACGTGTAGTTGATGCGGGCGCTCTGGTCCAGGTTGGCGCGGATCTCGTTCCATGGGCCGCCGTAGGCTGCGGCGAGGTCGGCCATAATGCGGGGGCCGTCCTCGTGCTTGCGCTCCTGGGCCCTTTCCACGAGGTAGGCGTAGATGGTGTCAGGGCCGGTGGGGCAGTAGCCGGCGATGAAGCAGGGGCCGCCGTAGGTCAGGTCGGTGCGGACCACGTCCTGCGGCCGTTCCACGAACGCGCGCCAGATGCCCATGCCCGTGGACCGGGGTTCACTATCGATGCCGATGGCCTTGCGGACAGCTGAGTGCAGGCCGTCGGCGCCGATCAGGAGGTCGTAGCGGGCGGTGCCGCCGTCGGCGGTGCTCACGGTGACGGAACCGCCGTCGTCTGTTATTTCGGTGACCGTCTTGCCGTAGCTGATCCGTGCGCCTGCCTGCCCGGCACGCTCGCGGAGGATGGCGGTGAGGTCGGGGCGGTACATGCCCAGTGTGGCTGGGAGGTCGTCGCCGCCGGTCCGCATGTCATCCAACACGGCGATGACGGTGCCGGCGGGGTCCGGGGCGCGCAGGCCGAGGGTGCTGAACGCGTAGCCCTTCGCCTCGATTTGCTCCCAGACGCCCAGCTGGCGGAGGATCCGCAGGGCGTTCCCCTGCAATGTGATTCCAGAGCCAAGGGTTTGCGGGGCGTCGGCCTTCTCCAGGATTTCAACCTGGATTCCCGCGTCGGCCAGCAGGATGGCGGCGGTCAGTCCCGCGGCTCCCGCCCCGACGATTCCGACGTTCTGTACTGCTGCCATCGCTGACTCCTTTGTATTGACGGCGTGACTGATGATGGTTGTGGTGCTGTTGTACTGAAAGCTACCGGAGGGCGATCGGGTTGACGGGCGATCCGACGGCGCCGGTAATGGGCAGGGGCGCCGCGGTGAGCAGGAAGTCGTACCTGCCGTCTGCCGCGCAAGCCTGCGCGAGGCCGTCCGGGTCCCACATTTCGCCGAGGAACAGCCCGAGGTTGGGGATGGCGATCTGGTGGAGGGGCTGGAAGGCGCCGTCGAACTCGTTGGGCCGGACCTCGAAACCCCAGGTGTCCGTGGCGATCCCCGCGATTTCACTGCGGTGAAGCCAGGGTGCGGTGCTGAAGGACAGCCCCGGGGCCGAGCCGCCGGCGTAGTCGCCCCAGCCGTCGCGGCGCACCCGGGTGTGCTGTCCGGTGCGGATCACCAGGATGTCGCCCCGGCCAACCTTTGAGCTGGGGCCCTGCAGGTCGATGGTCCGCTGGAGGTGTTCGGGGGTGATGGCGAAACCGTCCGGCAGCTCGCCGTCGTTCCTTCCCAGGTCGGGTCCGAGCGCGCGGCCGACGTCCAGCAGGACGCCGCGGGTGACGATCTTGGCCGCGGCGGTTTCGATGCCGGTGACCAGGTCGCCTTCGGAGGTGACCACGTCCCCTGCGGCACGGCCGTTCCAGGCCTTGCCCTGGTCGAAGATGTGGCCGAGGCCGTCCCACTGGGTGGAGCACTGCAGCGGCATGGCAATGACGTCGTCCGCGCCGCCGAAGCCGTGCGGGAAGCCCTGGTTGCCGCGTTCGGCGTCCACGCCGGTGTCGGTCATGGTGTGGACAGGGTTGGTGCGTCGCCGCCAGCCCTTCTGCGGCCCGTTGGTGTCGAACGGCTGGGACAGCGAGAAKGCCTCGCCCGTCTTTACCAGGGCTGCTGCTTCAATGCGCTTGTCCGCGTCGATGAAGTTCAGGGTCCCAAGGACGTCGTCCTGGCCCCAGCGGCCCCAGTTGTTGTGGGATTCGGCCATGGCGCGGATGCTGCCGAGCGGATCGTCACGCCGGATGACCGGGGCATCGGTGGCTGATTCCCCGGTGCCGGTGGTGGTGGGTGCTGTGTCCTGGCTGGTCACTGCTGGCTGCCTTCAGTGACAACTTCGTCCTTGCAGTGGATGAGCTGGGTGCCCAGGCCCGTAATGGTGCCCTCCATGACGTCGCCGTCCTGGAGCAGCCTTCCCCAGTGCTGGCCGTTGCCGGCGGGGCTTCCGGTGAGCACCAGGTCTCCCGGGCGCAGCGGCATGATCTGGGAAGCCTCGCTGATCAGCTTGGCGACACCGAAGATCATGTCTGAGGTGGACTCGTCCTGCATGGCCTTGCCGTTGAGCTTCAGCGTGACCTGGACGTCCTGCGGGTCGCCGAAGAACTTGGCGGGTACCAGCAGCGGTCCGGTGGGCAGGAAGCCGGGGGCGTTCTTGGCGCGGTACCAGTCCGAGCCGATGGCCGGCATGTCCTTGCGGAACACGTACTCACGGGTGGTGATGTCGTTGACCATGGTGTAGCCGAAGACGTAGTCCAGGGCTTCCTCGGGGGTGACCCGGAACGCCGTCCTGCCGATCACCGCCGCCAGTTCAAGTTCCCAGTCGTGGGACTTGGAGTAGGCAGGCAGGGTGAGGTCGTCCGTGGCGGACGCGATCGCCGTCGGGAGCCCGATGAAGAAGTACGGCGTTCCCTGGCCCGCGCGCTTGTCCATCATTGCGGCGGTCCGGTCCCGGACTTCGTCCTCGTCCTGGCCCGGYTCGCGGTGGGCCGCAGCGAGGTCGATGACGTGCTTGCGGTAGTTGGCGCCGGTCTGAAGGACCTGGACAGGCTCTACCGGGGCGAGGACCTCGATGTCGGCCATGGCCAGGCCGGTGTCCTCGCCGGCCGATGCGGCGATGGCGTCCAGCTGGTTCTCGGTGGTGTCCCAGTGCTCGATCAGGGCGTTGATCTCCCCATCCAGCGGCAGGACGCGGTCGCCGACCAGCAGGCCCGCGCGGGCCTTGCTGTCACCGGTCTCCTGGAACCGGATGAGTGCATATTGTGTTTCGGCCATGGTGTCCTAGCCCCGTCCCTGCTTGGCGTAGGGGTTCAGGAGGGCTTCCTTCATTTCGGGGGAGGCGCCTTCTTCGGTGGCGGTGAAGCCTTCGGCGGGAGGGAAGGATTCGGTCATGGAGTGCGGCATGGCGCCGTTTTTGTAGAAGTTGTTGGATCCTTCGGAGGGCTTCCAGGTGTTGGCTTCCCAGTCCGGGACGTAGTTGCGGTAGCCACCGGAGTTGAGCTCGACGCGCAGTCCTGACGGGTCGCGGAAGTAGAGGAAGTTTTGCTCGCCCACGCCGTGGATGGAGGGGCCGTATTCCATGGCGGTGCCGTTTTCCATCATGACGTCCGCGGTGCGGAGCAGGTCTTCGGTGGCGTCCACCCAGAAGGCGATGTGGTTGACGCGTCCCGCGCGGCTGGAGGTGTCCAGGACCACGCCCAGGTCGTGGGACTTTTCGTTGGTCGTGAGCACGGAGAAGACGGTGATGGGTGCCTCGTCCAGGTCCACGAAGGCCATGACGCGGAAGCCCAGGGCTTCGTTGTACCACTTGGCGAAGCCTCGGACATCGGAGGAGGCCACGGTGACGTGGTCCAGGAAGCGGGGCGCTGCGGCGTGGCTGCTGCGGCGCTCCGGCCGGTCCGGGTAGGTGGATTCAAGACCGGGCTCAGCCACGAACTTCTCAACGTCGAAGAAGAGGCGCATGGGGTGGCCATAGGGGCCGGTGAATTCGTAGGCCTTGCCGTAGCCGTGGCCGCCGGCGGTCCAGCTGCCCTGGATGCCGGTTGCTTCGACGCGCTGGGCTGCGGCTTCCAGGCCGGCTTGGGAGTTGGCGCGCCAGGCCATCCGGCCCAGGGAAGCTTCCGGACCTTCGGTGAGGACCAGGCTGTAGCGGTAGTAGTCACCCCAGCAGCGCAGGTAGACGTTGCCGTGCACCCGGTCGATGATGCGCATGCCGAACTTTTCCTCGTAGAACCGTGCCGAGGCTTCGACGTCGGGGGTTGTGATCTCGAGGTGGGCAAGATGGGAGAGGGGAGTTTCCACGTTGAATTCCTTCTAAGTACTGATTGCCGTGAGTGGGTCGCTGCAGGTCTAGTAACCAGACTGAGGCAAAAGAAGTATTCGGTGAAGAGGCGTTTACTGATGCCACCTATTTGTATGGCAGATACCTTGGCCTTAGTGCAGGCCCAACGTAACGAGTTGTCCGATCAGCGGCCGGCCACCGTGCGGCCGAGGGAAAGGAACGACGATGTTCACCCTGCAAATTAGCTATCCGGTCCGGGATTCCGATGCCTTTAAGAACGTCTTTGACAGCGATCCCGCAGGCCGCGCTGACAGGTTCCTATCGGTACTTGATCCCTATCATCGCCATTACGGTGCGGGCTGCTCGGCCGATCCCGAATCCGAGGACACCTCGGGCTGCGGGGTCGGTTCGGTTGCGGGGGCGGGCTCCGGGCTCTGGCCGGTTTCCGGGGCGACGTCCGCTGGGGTGCTGTCGCTTGGTGCGCCGGCTCCCGGCACTGCGGTTCCGGCCGAGCCACTGTCCGCGCCACTGGGGCTACCGTCCGTGGTCAGGCCATCTACTTTGTTGGCGCCTTCCTCGACTTTCGCAGGCACTTGCTCAACTTGCCCAGGTCCTTCCTTCACGTCCTTGGTGGATGCGTCCGTTTTGTCCGGGGCGGTCGGAGTGCCGCTCAGTGCTGTGCCCAGCGTCGTCGTGGGTCCGGTCGCACCGCCCTCGATGCTCGACGCCGACGAGACAAGGCTGGAGATGGGCTTATTGGTTCCGAATTCGACCGCAGTGACACCGACCATCGCGATAACGAATGCGGCAGCGCTGACCGCCCCGACCTTGATCCAGGTCTTCGGTGTGAACTGCCTCCTCAGCCGTTTGGCTCGAGGTTCGTCGCTCCCGGCCGGAGCGCTGGCGGCCAGTACTTCGCCGTCGTCAGCGGGCAGTCCGCCCCTGCGTCGCTTTGGGATTTTCGTCAATGCCACGTTGGCGGCCGAACTGAGTGTTCGGGCATAGAGAGCGGCGCCCACCGTGGCAACGATAGAACCGAGTGCGGCGCCGATAAGGGTCCCGGCTACGCCTAGAAAGGACCCCACCAAGGCAGAGGTCACCGCGGCCAACGCCGAGCCAATAGTCTGGGCGCCACTTAGCCCCAGGAGCTGTTTCGGCTTGTCTTCAATAGCGGAGTCTGCAGGCATCTTCAAACACATTTCAGTCAGATAATGTTACGAACAGATAACTTTACCTGCCCCGACTGGCTTCCGGCTGTCGCCGTAATAATTTGAGACGCTTCTCACGGTAGATGTTCGGCGCCACCCATGCCTCCGACGGCGGCTGGCCCGCGCTGTCCAGCACCTCAACAAAACGGAAGCGGACGACGGCGGGAAGCCCCGCCGTCGTCCGCTAAAAGTTTAGACCTCGGCCGCAGCCCGTCGGGCCCGGGCGGCTCGCACGAGCCCGCTGGACACGGCCGCTCCCACGAGGGCGAGCACCGCGAGCACGAGGAACACGATGTGGTAACCGCCGGCTCCCGGATTTGCGTCGAGGATTGTCCCGTAGACGATGAAAGCGAACATCCCTGGTGCATAGCCGACCAGGCATGCGATTCCGAAAGCCGTGCCGCTGGTCTCCTCCGGAATCCCGACCTCGTCCATCGGCGCCCAGAACACACCCCGCATGGTGAAGACGATAAGCGAGAACAGCAGGGTCACGATCATCGCCGGGATCTGGCTGCCCGGATCGGCCGGGAGGAGCAGCAGCACCGCCACCGCCGGGATCAGGCACAGGAACGCCAGCCGGATGTACCGGCTCGCACCCTTGACCACCTTGTCCGCGAGGACTCCGCCGATCGGGCCACCGATGATTTTCAGGCCGTACTGGTTGATGATGCCGTAGGCGCCGACCAGCGCGACAGGCAGCCCGTACACGTAGGTCAAATACGGGATGAAATAGGTGAGGCCGCAGTACACGACGTACACCATGAACACGGTGAAGCTCACCCACCACAGCTGCGGCTGCTTCGCGGCACGCCAGATTTCGCCGAGGCCGGCCTTCTGCTTCTTCGCCACGGGCTGCTCGCGCGCCGGCTCGCTTGTCTGATTGCTTGGCTGACTGCGAAGCAGCAGGAACAACAGCACGCCGACGACGACGTCAATGATGGCGTAGAAGGCAATGGCCGCACGGAATCCGCCGGTACCCGAACCGAGCAGGACGAAAATTCCCAGCGCGGAGAACGCCACGGCAGTGTCGACGACACCGCGACCGCCCTCGAGGAGGCCGAAGAGCCGCCCCTGTTCCTTCGAGCCGCCAAGCTGACGGATGCTCTTCAGCAACGCGGGCCAGACCAGGCAGTCCGAGCACACGGCGAGCAGCGCGAACAGGAGCAGGAGTGTGCTGAAGCCGGGGAACGTGCTGAGGAACAGGCCCAGCGCTCCCGTGCCCACGAGTCCGAGCGGGATGAGGATCCGCGTGGAGAAGCGATCGGCGAGGTAGCCGCCGACGATGAAGAGCGCCGTCGCGACCATCGAGTTGACGCTCAGGAGGGTGCCGATCTCAGTGTGGCTGAGGCCCATTGCCTCCTGCATGGGGACGTAGAACGCGTCCTTGAGGTTGGCGAGCTTGTAGATGGTGCCGCCCGCCATGACGAGCAGAGCGAAGCGGATCCACTTGCTCCAGTCGACGCGGTTCGTAGACTTCCCGGGGGTCTGAGTCAATGTGGTCATCGTGCACCTGCCAGGGAGTTCGTTGTGTCGAGCTGTGCGACGGCGATGTCGCGCAGCGAGGCGAGCAGCTCCTTCACATGGGCCACCTGGTGGTCGGCCCAGCCGGGTTCTGCAGCGAGCAGTTCATCCCGGGTCCATCCGGGCGGGATGCCGGTAGTGCTCAGATCGCGGTACGGGATGAAAGGGTCCGCGCCTTCGCCGGCGTGGCGGAAGGCGGGAGCGTAGTAAAGATTTTCCTGTTCGAGGGCCAGGGCGATGACCTGGGGCTCGTCCTCGCCGAGCATCAGGAGCTCGAAGAGCATCCGCGCACCGGGCAAGTCGTCCTCAGGGCTTCCCTGCAGCACACCGCGGTGACCGTAGCCGTCCCCCTCGGGAAGAACATGGACCCCTTTCAGGTGCACCTGCAGGATGTGCGGCGCGAGCGCGGAGAGGGCATCCATGGGACGCTCGCAGGCATTGATCATATTCCCGAAATCGAACATGGCGTGCAGGCGCGGATGGGAGACCCGGCGCAGCAACTCGGCGATCTCGGTGGAGCGCAGTTCCTCGTGCTGCTCGAAGGAGAAGTGCAGATCGTGCGCGTCTGCGAGCACGGCGAGCCGGCGCAGGTCCTGCTCGATCAGTGTCATCACCTGCGAGAGCGTGCCCTCGAAGCGCGAGTAGACGCGGATGTGCCGGACGCCGAGGACCCCCGCGATGCGGACTACCTCGTCCACGTCCGCGCGCAGGGTGGTGCTGATTTCGAGGTGGATCCCCAGACCCAGGTGGCGCGCGCGGTCGGCGAACTCGCGAAGCCTGTTCTCGCTCATCCGGCCCAGGCTCCGCTCCTCGCCGTCGAGGAGGTGGATGCAGGCGCCGGCCAGGCCGTGCCGATGCGCGAAGTCGAGCACATCATCGGGCCCGTACCCGCCGTAGGTCAGGTTGCCAAGGAGGGCGTAGGCGTGGGCGAACAGAGGGGCGCGGTCGATCCGTTCGATCAGGGTCCGGGCCAGCTCGTCGGTCAGGCGGGGCAGGGACTCGATCTCCTCTTGGTTGAGGCGGGATCTTAGGAGCGCCTGAAATTGGGCATCGGCAGGGGGCATCGTTGGCTCCTCGGGAGGCGGGTCAGGGGTGGTGGCGAATGTCACTCATCATTTGTACGCCGGTAATGGATCGCAAAAAAGATCCATTAAGGCCACAGTCGTTAAGTCCATTCAGGAACCTGGGGCGATGCGCTCCCATCGGTCCCACGCGGCGGCCATCCTGCCGACAGCCTGCGGCATGTGCTCCTCCGCGGTGCCGGCGAACCCGATCAGCAGCGCCGGGGGGAGCTGCCGGGTGAGCCGGTACTCGCCGAGAGGGTAGGTGTACACCCGGCCCGCGGCCAGTCCCCTGGCTACCTCGATATCGTCGACCGGTTCACGGAGCCAACCCATGACGTGCAGGCCGGCGTCGACCGGGGCGGCTTCAATCCTGTGGCTCAACTGGTGATCGATTGCTTCGAGCAGGGCGTCCTGCCGTGCCGCGTAGAGACGCCGGGTGCGGCGAAGGTGGGCGTGCAGATGCCCTTCCGACAGGAAGTCCGTGAGGGCCATCTGGAGCACCATCGCGGGCGGGCGTCCAATGACCGATGATGCGGATGCGAACGGCTTCACCAGGTCCTCCGGCAGCACGCAGTATCCGAGGCGGATCGACGGCGCGAGCACCTTGCTGAAGGAGCCCACAGTGATCACCTGCCTGCTCAAATCGAGCCCGAACAGGGTTGGGAGGAATTTCCCGCGGTAGCGCAGCTCGCTGTCGCAGTCGTCCTCGACGATCCAGCTCCCGTTTCGTTGCGCCCACGCGATCCACTCCGCCCTTCGCCCCGGGCTCATCGCAATGCCGAGCGGATGCTGCCGCGCGGGGGTCATGCAGGCCAGGCGTGCCGGAGCCGCGTCGTCGTCCGGGAGGACTGCTCCCTCGTCGTCGACGGGGACGCCTCGGACAGGACAGCCCTGGGACTGGAAGGCGAGCCGTCCGGAGATGTGCCCCGGGTCCTCGACGACGACGGGGTCGCCGGCGTCGAGCAGGAGAACCGCCAGCACGTTGAAGGCCTGCTGCGCACCGGAGGTGACGACCACCTGGTCCGCCGTGCACCCCAGGGCTCTCACGTCGTTGACGTATTCCGCGATCGCTTCCCGCAGTGGGCGGTAGCCGTGGGGATCGCTGTACCCGATCGCAAGCGGATCGGTGCGCCCGGCATGGCGCCCCAACAGGCGCTTCCAGGTCGCCGCGGGGAAAGCCGAGGACGCAACCTGGCTGGCAACGAACGATTCGGTCTCTGCCGGCGCCCACGTGTGCGGCGCCTCGCTGAACAGGTCGGTGCCCCGCGAAGAGGTGGCGGCTCCGCGTTCGGACAGCGGCGGCCGGGACATCGGCCTGTGCGGGGCGGCATCGCTCCACAGGGTGTCGACGTACGTGCCGTCACCCGCACGTGAGCGCAGGAAGCCCTCAGCAGTGAGTTGCTCGAACGCAGACACGACAGTAATCCGCGATACTCCCAGCTCGGTGACGAGCGTGCGGGTCGAGGGCAAGCGGGTTCCGCTCGGCATTGAACCCGTCAGGATCTGGGTGCGCAACTGCGCATACAGCTGCTGGTGCAAAGGCTCAGCCGCTGCGCGGTCGAGCTCAAGTCCGGCCAGCAGTCGGCCGCCAGCGCTCTTCATCCCGCGAACCGCGGAGCTGATTTCACCATGGCCCCATTTTACGGGCCCGATTCCAGCTGCCGTCGGTCCGGACGTTGCGCCAGATGGCGGGATCGTTGGACAGGCCGCGGTTCCCGGCGGCATATCCGAGCCACCCGGACGGGCGGGTGCCTAAACCAGCGGCCACGGGTAGCGCATGCCGGTGCGGTCAACCGGCAGGACCCGTGCGTGCAGCAGGCGCTGGACGCGGCGCTGCAGGGCGGTGACCTCGTCGTCGTCGAGGAGCTCGGCCACCTCGGGAGGAGCGGCCTCGGCGAGCGGGGCGATGTCCTCGAGCAGGGCATCGGGGATGGGGTCGCCGGCGAAGTCCCAGATCACGGTGCGGAGTTTGAAACTCGCGGAGAAGCAGAGCCCGTGGTCGATGCCCCAGACCCGTCCGTCGTCGCCGCGCAGCACGTGCCCGCTTTTGCGGTCCGTGTTGTTGGCGACGTAATCGAACAGGGCGATGCGGGCCAGGTCGCGGTGCGTCTCTGGGGCGTCTTCGAACAGCGTGAAGTAGTGCTCGCCGAAGTCGCACTCGATGAACCACTGCAGCGACCCGACCCCCAACGGGGCTTCCTCGCGGATCACGGTCGGCGGCACGAGGCCCCACGACAGGGACTCGCTGAGCAGGTAGGCGGCGCGTTCGCGCTTGTAGAGTCCGGGCTCGAAATCGGACAACGGCCGTTCGCCGGCCTCCGGCTTGTAGACCGCGTACCCCTCGTCTTCGCCGCAGGAGACCTGGACCAGGAACGTCTCGTTGCTGCTGCGCGGGATGCGCCCGAGCAACTCGACGCGGCCCTCGGCGAGCAGGGTCAGCTCCCGGCCGGACACCGGCTGCCCCAATTCATGACGCCCTCAGCCCGCTGAGCGGTTCCGACGTCGAATTCACCATCAACACGGCCGGGTCCTGCCCCTCCACAAACGAGATGGCCGACACCGAGCCCGGGCTGATAACGATCCTTTGGAAAAGGTCCAGCGGCGTCCCCAGAGCGTGGGCGACGGCGGCCTTGATGGGATCGGCGTGGGAGAAGCAGACCACTACACCCCCGGCGTGGGCCGCGCACAGGGGCTCTAGTGCTCCGATGATCCGCGCCTGCATCTCCAGAAAGCTCTCACCGTTCGGGAAACGGAAGGCGGATGGGCTGTGCTGCACGGTCTGCCACTCGGGCAGGGCCGCCAGGTCCGCGATCGCGGCACCGGTCCATTCGCCGAAATCGCACTCCAGCAGCCCGTCGTCGTGCGCCACCGCCAGTCCCGTGCGGGCCGCCGTCGGCTCTGCCGTTTCGCAGGCGCGCTCCAGCGGGGAGGAATAGAGGGCGTCGACGGACAAGCCCGCGAGCCGTTCTGCGACCCGTTCCGCCTGGGCCCGGCCCCGGTCGGACAGATGCAGTCCGGGGGCGTGCCCTGGGAGCACCATGCCCGTGGTCGGCGTTTCCCCGTGGCGCACCAGAAGCAGGAGCGTGCCCTGCCGCTCGGGTGAGGTCGCGGGGGCCGGAGGTGCCGGCGCGGTTGATGCAGTCATCAGCATTAAGCGTAGCGGCAGGGGTCCCCGCCCGAGCTTGCGAGGGTGGGGGAGCTGCAGAGCGGTATTCCGCACTTCACGCCAACGCGCAGGAATCTGCAAGAATCCCTCGATTCCCTGCACGGGAGAGGTCTACGGTGGAGGAGTGAGTGATCGCCCCGATATCTTCACTGTTGGTGAACTGCGTGCCGCCGGCCACGTCCACAAAGACCTGCGCCGCGAAATCCGCGACAACCTGCTCGCGGCCCTTGCTGCCGGTCTGGATCCCTGGCCCGGGATGTTCGGGTTCAGCCGGACCGTCCTGCCCCAGCTCGAGCGGGCCCTGCTCGCCGGCCACGACGTCGTCCTGCTCGGCGAACGCGGACAGGGCAAGACGCGGCTCCTGCGCACCCTGGCCGGGCTGCTGGACGAGTGGTCGCCGGTGATCGAGGACTCGGAACTGAACGAACACCCGTACGAACCCATCACGGAGCACTCCCGCGCCCTGGCCCTCACCGAGGGGGACCGGCTGCGGGTGGCGTGGAGGCACCGCTCGGAACGGTACGTCGAAAAACTCGCGACGCCGGACACCTCCGTCGCGGACCTGATCGGCGACGTCGACCCGATGCGGGTTGCCGAGGGACGCCGTCTCGGGGACCCGGAAACCATCCACTACGGCCTGGTCCCGCGCTCCAACCGCGGAATCATCGCCATCAACGAGCTGCCCGACCTGGCCGAGCGGATCCAGGTCTCGATGCTCAACGTGATGGAGGAACGCGACATCCAGATCCGCGGCTACGTGCTGCGGCTGCCGCTGGACGTCCTGGTGGTCGCGTCCGCCAACCCGGAGGACTACACGAACCGCGGGCGCATCATCACGCCCCTGCGGGACCGCTTCGGCGCCGAGATCCGCACCCACTACCCGATCGAGCTCGACGACGAGGTCGCCGTCATCCGGCAGGAGGGGCAGCTGGTGGCCGGCGTCCCGCCCGTCATCCTCGAGATTCTGGCCCGCTACACCCGGGCGCTGCGGCAGTCGCCGGCGGTGAACCAGACCTCCGGGGTTTCCGCCAGGTTCGCCATCGCCGGCGCCGAAACCGTCGCCGCGGCGGCCCTGCGCCGGGCCAGCGTGCGCGGCGAGGACGAGGCCGTCGCCCGGATCATCGACCTGGACGCCGCCGTGGACGTCCTCGCCGGAAAGATCGAGTTCGAATCCGGTGAGGAAGGCCGGGAACAGGACGTCCTGGACCACCTCCTGCGCATGGCCACCGCGGAAGCCGTCCGGGCCCACTTCCACGGCCTGGACATGGGCCCGCTCGTGGCCGCGCTCGACGGCCACGCCACGGTCACCACAGGGGAACTGGTCACCGCGCGGGAGTTCCTCCACAACCTCCCGTCCCTCAACGGATCCAGCCTCTATGACGACATCAGTGAGCGCCTGGGCGCGACAAACGACGGGCAGCGCGCCGCCGCCGTCGAACTTGCGCTGGAAGGGCTCTACCTCGCCCGGCGGATCTCCAAGGAGTCCGACGACGAGGAGACGATCTACGGGTAGGCAGCTTTACGGCTAAGGAGGCCTCATGACCGCTCACAACCGGTCCAGGTACGGCCGGTACACGGGAGGACCGGATCCGCTCGCCCCGCCGGTGGACCTGGCGGAGGCGCTGGACGCCGTCGCCGAGGACGTCATGGCCGGCTACTCGCCCCGGCACGCCCTCCGGGAATTCCTGCGCCGCGGCGGCCGGAACCGGGAAGGCCTCGACGACCTCGCCGGTCGTGTCCAGCAGCGGCGCAGTGAACTGCTGGGCCGGCACAACCTGGACGGCACCCTCAGCGAAGTCCAGAAGCTGCTTGAGACTGCGGTGCTGGAGGAGCGCAAACAACTAGCCCGCGACGCCATGATGGATAACACCGACCGCGCCTTCCGGGAGATGCAACTGCAGAACCTGCMGCGCTCCACGGCGGCGGCGGTCAACGAGCTCGCCTCCTATGACTGGCAGTCCAGCACCGCGCGGGAGGCCTACGAGCGGATCAAGGACCTGCTCGGCCGCGAACTCCTGGACCAGCGGTTCGCCGGTATGAAGGAGGCGCTCGAGGGCGCCACCGAGGAGGACCGCGCGGCCGTGGCCGAGATGCTGCAGGACCTCAACGGGCTCCTCGACAAACACCGCCGCAGCGAGGACACCGACGCGGACTTCCAGGCATTCATGGCCAAACACGGCCAGTTCTTCCCGGAGAACCCGCAGTCGGTCGAGGAGCTGGTGGACGCGCTCGCCCAGCGCGCGGCCGCCGCGCAGCGGCTCCTGCAATCCATGTCCGCCGAGCAGCGCGAGGAGCTGATGCGACTCTCCGCCCAGGCGTTCGGCTCGCCCGAGCTTATGGCACAGCTGGGCCAACTCGATTCCAACCTGCAGGCTTTGCGCCCCGGCGAGGACTGGTCCGGCTCCGAACGCTTCGAGGGCGAGGAAGGACTCGGACTCGGCGACGGCACCGGCGTGCTCCAGGACATCGCCGAACTGGACGAGCTGGCCGAACAGCTTTCCCAGGCCTACAGCGGGTCACGCCTTGATGACCTGGACCTGGACGCCTTCGCCCGCCAGCTCGGACAGAATGCCGCCGTGTCGGCCAGCACCCTCGCGGAGATCGAGCGGGCCATGCAGGATGGCGGCTTCCTCCAGCGCGKCGCCGACGGTGATCTCCGGCTGTCCCCGCAGGCCATGCGGCGGCTCGGCAGGTCGCTGTTGCGGGACACCGCCAAGCAGCTCTCCGGCCGGCAGGGCCGCCGGGACACGCGGGTTGCCGGGGCGGCCGGGGAGCAGACCGGCTCCAGCCGCCAATGGGAGTTCGGCGACGCCGAGCCGTGGGACGTCACCCGCACCATCACCAACGCGATCCGCCGCACGATCGCCGACGGCGGTGACCCGGGCCGCGGACTGCGGCTCGCCGTGGGCGACATCGAAGTCACGGAGACGGAGGCGCGGACACAGGCCGCCGTCGTCCTGCTTGCGGACGTGTCCTTCTCGATGGCCGCCGAGGGACGCTGGGTGCCTATGAAACGCACCGCACTCGCCCTGCACCACCTCGTCTCAACCCGGTTCCGCGGCGACCGGCTGCAGCTGATCACGTTCGGCCGCTACGCGCAGACCATGGACATTGGCGAGCTCACGGCCCTGCCGGCCCTGCGGGAGCAGGGAACCAACCTGCACCACGGCCTGCTGCTGGCCGGCCGGTTCTTCCGCCAGCACCCGTCGATGCAGCCCGTCCTCCTCGTGGTGACCGACGGCGAACCCACCGCGCACCTGCTGGCCGACGGCGAGTCCTGGTTCTGCTGGCCGCCGGACCCGGAGACCATCCGCGTGACGGTCGCCGAACTGGACCGCCTGGCCCGTGCCGGCACGCAGGCGACGTTCTTCCGGCTCGGCGACGACCCTTCCTTGGAACGTTTCGTCCAGCGGATGGCCCGCCGCATCGACGGCCGCGTGGTGACGCCCGAGGCCGGGGACCTGGGCGCGGCCGTGGTGGGCGAATACCTCCGCGCCCACTTCCGCGGACGCCCCTACGACGACGCCGACTGGGCCCAATAGACGCTGCTCAATAGACGACCGCACCGGGAGTGATGCACGTGACCACCATGCCTGCCGAGGGAGTCGGGTTCCGCTCCAAACGCGGACCCGTCCTCATTGCCCTGATGCTCTCCACCGGCCTGGTGGCGATCGACGCGACCGTGGTGGCGACAGCCGTGCCCGCGATCGTGCACGACATTGGCGGGTTCACGTCGTTCCCCTGGCTGTTCTCCGCCTATCTGCTGGCGCAGGCCGTGTCCGTCCCGGTCTACGCAAAGCTTTCCGACACCATCGGCCGCAAGCCGATCATGCTGATCGGAATCGGCCTGTTCTTGCTCGGCTCGATCCTGTGCGGAGCCGCCTGGAGCATGCCGGCCCTCATCGCCTTCCGCGTCGTGCAGGGCCTGGGCGCCGGCGCGGTCCAGCCGATGGCCATCACCATCGCCGGCGATATCTACACCCTGGCCGAGCGGGCAAAAGTGCAGGGCTACCTGGCGAGCGTGTGGGCTGTCTCCTCAGTGGTGGGCCCGACGCTCGGGGGAGTGTTTGCCTCGCTCGGGATCTGGCGCGGCATTTTCCTCGTGAACATCCCTCTCTGCCTGGTGGCCGGATGGATGCTGGTCCGGTCGTTCCACGAGAACATCGAGCCCGTGAAGCACCGGGTCGACTATCTGGGCTCGGGGCTGCTCACGGTCTCGCTCACGCTGCTTATTCTCGGGGCCCTCGAGGGCGGCCAGGCCTGGGCCTGGGACTCCGGCATCAGCGACGCAGTGTTCGCCGGCGGTGCCCTCCTGTTCGTCGCGTTTATCCTTGTCGAACGGCGGGCGGCGGAGCCGGTCCTGCCTTCGTGGGTGGTGTCCCGGCGGCTGCTGGCGACGACGGCGTTGGTCGCTTTCGGCGTGGGAGCGGTCATGCTGGGCATCACATCGTACGTTCCGACGTTCCTCGTAGGAGCCCTCTCGACCTCCCCGATCGTGGCCGGGCTCGCCCTGGCGGCGCTGACCATCGGCTGGCCGATCAGTGCGTCCCAGTCAGGGCGCCTGTACCTGCGCATCGGGTTCCGGAACACTGCCCTGATCGGCATCACGGTCACCGTCATCGGCACGGGAGTCCTGGCCGTCACCGCCTCCGTCCCCAACGTTGCGCTCGTCGCCGTCAGCTGCTTCATCGTCGGGCTCGGACTCGGGCTGGTCGCGACACCGACCCTGATCGCCGCCCAGACGAGCGTCGAATGGAACGAGCGCGGCGTGGTCACCGGCACCAACCTTTTCGCCCGGTCGATCGGCAGCTCCATCGGCGTCGCCGTCTTCGGCGCGATAGCGAACGCTGTCTACGCCGGCACCCCGCACGGCGACACGGATCCCCACACAATCGTGGCGGCCTCATCCGCCGTGTTCCTGGCCGTCATGATCGCCGCCGTCCTCACCGTCGTCGCCGTCATCGGCATGCCCGCGACGAAACCCGTCAAGCAGACCCAGGCCGCCGCGCGAGGATCATCCAGCAGCGGATGACCGCGGTTCCGTTGTCACTTTTGGGGTCTTGCTGGGGCCTTCATCGCCGGATGCCGAGGGTGGCGATGAGATCTTCGTGCAATTCGAACCAGATGCGGTGGAAGGAGTCGCGGTCTGTGGCGGTGAGCCACGCCGGCTCCGTGGCTGCGTTTTCCACCGCCAGCTCGAGGCGTTCCGCGTATCCGCTGAACCGCGGCAACACAGCGGTCAGGCGGACTTCCAGACCGCTGAAGGACGCCAACGCCTGGGTGAAGGTTTGCTGTGTTGGCTCGTCGATCCCATCGTGCCGCTGACTTCCCTCGGCGAGCCAGCGGAGCTGGAGTTTGCTGCAGGCGGCCACGACTCCTGCGTTCAGTGGTGCAAACTTCGCGTGCACGGCGGCGACTGCTGCCTGGCCGCCCACGCTGTCCAGCTCCTCGGCCAGGAGCCGTTCGTTTTCAGTCCTGCCGGCCACGGTCAGGGACCAGCCCCGGGTTCCGCCGAATGAGGAGCGCGACGCCCACCCGTTCGCCCCGGCGTCAATGAGGAGCCGTTCGACGTCGTGCGGATCCTGGCCAAACCGGGCGGCAACCGACTCAGTGTCAGCGAAGCCGAGCAGCCTCAGGGCGTGGAGGGTGAGGAGCATGGATGGCTGCTGCGGGCTCATGGACCCGCTCCGGGACCGGCCGGTTTCGCGCGGACGGTTCCGTGGGTTCCGTCGACCACGAGCGTCGTTCCGTCCGTGATGCGGGTCAGGGCGCCGGCCACCCCCAGAACAGCGGGGATGCCCTGTTCGCGGGCCACAATGGCGGCGTGCGAGAGCATCCCGCCCGTTTCCGTGATGACGGCGGCGGCGATCCCGAACAGTGGCGTCCAGGCGGGGTCAGTGGTGCGGCAGACCAGGACGTCGCCGGGGGTCAGCGCGGAGAATTCGTCGACGCTGTGAACGGTCCGGGCGGTCCCGCAGGCGGTGCCAGGGCTGGCGCCGATGCCTGTGAGAAA
This sequence comes from Arthrobacter sp. P1_A5, assembly GCF_056406825.1. Lineage (NCBI taxonomy): Bacteria > Bacillati > Actinomycetota > Actinomycetes > Micrococcales > Micrococcaceae > Arthrobacter > Arthrobacter sp. P1_A5. The sequence goes on from NZ_JBFTZL010000022.1 coordinate 18,112, forward strand.
CGCGCCAGCGGGATCCCTGCCTTCTGCTCCGGCACTGGCCTCAGGGGTGAATTCCACGTCAGCCCACCAGGCCCGTGTCGGGCCTGCCGGACAGCCGATCCAGTCGCTGCTGCGCGGCCTGCGCCGAGCGGAGGCCCAGGCTCTGGGCAATCTGGGGCCAGGTCAGCCCCTCGGCCCGCGCCAGGAACAGGAGTGCCGTTTCCAGGCCATCCGTCTCTGCCCGCGCGGCAGACACAAGGGTGAGGGCGGCCCGCACGTCCAGACCATCCACCGGCTCTCCGCGGTCTGTCCCGTTGGACCGCCACAGGACGTGCTGGATGAGGTCACTCGCTGAAGGGGGCTGCCGCTCGCCCAGCCAGGGCCGGTGCGGAAGTTCGGCGGCGCCCCGGTCCAGCAACATCCGCGTGGCCTCGCTTTGGCGCTGAGCCTCCGCAGCGTCGCCGCCCGGACGGGTCCCGTCGGTCTCGTTCATTCCAGACCCTCTTTCCCGTTGGTTCGGCGCCCCTCGACTCCACCAGCTTCTGGCATCAACATCCTGTTGTCAACAATCTGTTGATGCTTCGGGGGGACGAGTCGTTGAAGCGGCGCGGACAGGAACGCCACCCGGCCAACTGCCGGGTGGCGTTCCAAAGGGGGCTGTTTTGCCGGCGGTCCACGACCGGGCTGTTGCAGGAGGTTACTTTCCGGTGTTGCTGTTGCTGTTGCCGTGCTCGGTGGAGGCGACGGCGCCGGTCTGTTCGTTGAGCAGGACCTGGTCTTTGCGTTGTTTGTCGAAGTTGAACATGGCGTTCACCGATCCGGCGGTGGCGTCGGCGGAGGCGTCGCCGATCCGGCCGGTGTGCCAGTTGTCCTCGATGAAGCGCAGGATCGAGGCCTGGTCGGTCTGGGTGTGGTCCACGTGGTTCTTCTTCGCGTAGGGGGAAATGACTACCAGCGGCTGGCGCGGCCCGGGGCCGCAGCGGTCAGCGTAACTGCCGGCCATTGGGACGCCGCTGGCTGCGGCGTGCTGGCACCAGACGGCGTCGTCGGCGGTGTTGGAGGAGTTCTTTGCCGTGGCGGCGACGTGGTCGTACCAGCCGTCCGAGTCGTCGTAGGCGAGCACCACGGCAGTGTTGTCCCAGTTCCGGGATTTCTGGATCTGGTTCACGGTGCTGGTGATGAAGTTCTGCTCGTCGATCGGGTCAGAGTAGGCGGCGTGGCCGTCCTGGAACATTCCGGCTTTCAGGAAGGACACGGCGGGCATGTTGTCGGTGTTGACCACCTTGTTGAACGCGGTGAGGTCGTACTGGTGGTTCGCCTGTCCGTTGTGGCCGATTTCCGCGTCGGACGCCGGTGCCAGGTGGTGCGGGTTGGCGGTGGAGGCGTAGTACTGGAACGGCTGGTGGTGAGGGGAGTAGTCAACCACGCTGGCGCCGGCGGCGTTCGTGTGGCTGGACAAGCACGACGCCGGGGAGTCCGCGGTCGCGGCGGTGGTCGGCGTGAAACCGCCCTGGAACCAGCCCCAGGACGTGCCCTTGGCGTTGAGCAGGTCGCCGATGTTCCTGCCGCTCATGCCGACCAGGTTTCCGGTTTTGGCGTGGCTGCTGTTCGAGCAGTCGTCGTGGACCGGGTCCGGGTCGTTGATGACGGTGCCGACGCCGTTCGCATCCGGCAGGCTGACAGCACTGCTGCCGGCCGCCGGGGTGGCCACAGGTTGTCCTGCGGCGGTGTACTCGGTGGCCCCGTGGGTCTGGCCGGATACCAGATTCAGCGCCCCGGGTGTGGAGGGTCCGAAGACAGTGCTGAAGTGGTTGTCGCTCATGGAGTAGTTCTGGGCGTAGTTCCAGATGCCGGTGACGGTGTTGCCGTCGTAGTAGTCCATGGTGAGGCCGGCGCGGCCGTACTGGTTGGKKCCGCACGCGTCGCGGCTGGTGAACTCRACGAACTTGTCCATCGCCCCGCCGTTGTAKGCCTKCTGCTCAGCGGTGTATCCGTGGTCCTGGTCGCAGGTGACGGCCTGCGCCGGTGAGAGCCGGGCAGGCTGCGCCGAGTTGGGGTTGTTCGGTGCCAGGAGGCCGGCGGTGGCCAGAGTGTTGATGTCCTTGGGGGTGTTTTTCGCGGCGGTGAAGGCGGCCGTCGCGGTGCCGGTACCCTGCTGGGTTTCACCCGGGAGATTGGCAGCCTTGGGGTAGGTGGCGAAGTAGTGGTCGAAGGAGACGTTCTCCTGGAAGATCACCACCACGTGCTTGATTGGCGTCGCGGTACCGATGTGGTTTTCGCTGGCGGAGGCGGGACCTGCGCCGATACCGAAAATTCCGGCTGTCAGTGCCGAGGCGGCCAGGGCTGCCGCGCCCGTGGCGGCGACCCGCTTCCGGGTGAATCGTTGTGCTGGATGAGGCATGGGGGAGCCAATCGTTGGTGTTCAGGGATGCCGGCGGCTGATGGCAGGCATTCGTATGCTGCTTTGGTGGCCGGCCTGCGTTACTTGGCCGGCGTGACCGTGGCCTCGTAGGTGAGGATTTCGGTGCCGTTGCCTTCCTCGCCGTTGTCGGGGGCCACCTTCATGGTGAGGTGCCCGCCGTCGGCCGTCATTTTGAACGGGTTGCGCGTGGCCACATGGCCTGCGGTGGACCACTGCTGGAAGGGGACATCGCGGATTACGCTGTGGGATTTGAGGTCGATCATCGCCATGCCGCCGAGTTCGTAGATGGCGCCGGTGCCGCCGGCCGCCGGGGTCTGCGGGAGGTTGGTGATCCCGCTGCAGAGCATCCGGGAGTTGGGCACGTACTGGCAGTCCTGGTAGTCGATGAAGTAGTTCGGGTTCTGCCAGGTCGAGAGCTGCTTGCCCTGCAGATCCCATTCGGCGAAGCGGCGCGAGCCCCAGGTGTTGCCGACCAGGTGGCCGGTCTGCTTGTCCATCACGATCCCGCCGAAGTGGTCCTTCACCTCGAACTGCTTGTGCACGTCCAGGGTGGCCGCGTCGACCCGGTAGATGATGGCGCTGCTGTCCGGCCGGTACTGGGCCACGGGGATCCAGACGTTGGTGCCGTCGAAGTCGATGCCGCCGGGGTGGTACATGTCGCCTTCTCCCAGGACGATGTCCTTTTGCAGGGCGCCGGCCTTGTCCATGACGAACAGGTGGCCGACGCCCTTGCCGGGGGTGCGGTCGAAGCCGTTTTGCGGGGTCGGGAACTTCACGGTCGGTTCGATGATCTGAACGGCCGAGAGGAAGATGTGGTCCTGGCTGTAGGCGATTCCCTCCGTGTGATAGGTCGGGAAGTTCAGCTTCAGCTTGGACGTCTGCTGCCAGTTCGTGTTCCGGTCAACGCCGTTGAAGGCGTCGGCCAGGGCCGTGTTCCTGTCACCGTGGTTGCCGGCGCCGGTGGGGTTGTCTGCGGCTTGGGCGGCCGCGGTGATGCTAATTGCGGACGCGGCCAGGACGATTGCTGCGGCGGCCGTGAGGATGCCTCGGGTGTGAGTCGTGCTCATTCGGGAGCCTCTCAAAGGTTGGATCTCAACAAGAGATCGCAACGTTACTTCCCGGTAATTAATCCCCGATACGGGCAGGTGAACGGCAGATGTCCGGCAGCGGTCCGGTGGACCGGCTTCGTTTCAACGCGGATCTGATCCCCCCACCACTGCTGGCGTGGACCCCTTCAGCCGCTCAGGCGAGGACGGCGAGGCCCGCCAGGGTGCCGCCCTCGCCTTCGGCCAGCAGCCCGACGGCGGTGCCGGAGTTCGCGGGAAAGACCAGATCGGTGATGGTGGCCAGGCCGTCCTGCGCGAAGACCTCGACCGAGCAGCGGTCCAGGAAGACCCGGAGCCGTAGCCGGCCGTCCTCCAAGGAGACGGCAACGCGCTCCACCGACGGGAACGACTCGTGGAAGCCCACGTTGCCGGATTCGGTCCGGTCCAGGCTGAGCTCCGCCGTGCGGCAGTCGTAGGCCAGGACAGTGCGCGCTCCGGCTCCGGCTCCGGCTCCGGCGAGGCCGGCGGATTCCCCGCCCGCTTCGCTGCCGGCCCGGAGCACCAGACCTACCCTGCCGGCGGCGCCGGGCTCGAAGTCCGCATCGATGCGCAGCACATCACCAAAGGCCTCGGCCGGAAGCCAGGTCACCCCGTCCGCCAACGGCTGCCRCTCCAGCGCGAACACCTCGGTACCGTGGCTGTGGAACGGGTCCACCGCCTCCTGCACCAGCACCGGGCGCCCGCCGCGGCACACCAGCCTGACCTCGCGGACCAGGGACATCGCGCTGCGCCAGCCGTCCGAAGGCGTTGAGGCGGCGTACTGCCAGTTGTTCATCCAGCCGATCATGAGCCGCCGTCCGTCCGGGACGTTGCTGAACGACACGGCCGCGTAGTAGTCCCGGCCCCAGTCGAGCCACCCGTAGTCGGCCATCCGGCTGTCGTCGGCCTGCACGCCGTCGGTGACTGTGGTTTCGGAACGAAACGTCATGCCGTCGAAGGTTCCGATGAAGTACTGGCCGCCCGAGCCGCCGGCGATGCCGCCGGGGCTCAGGTTGACCACCAGGACCCACCGGGTGTTGGAGGCGTCGCCGTCCACCGGCAGTTCGAACAGGTCCGGGCATTCCCACACACCTTCCGTGGCGTTCGCCGGGCCGAAGGTGCTCAGGTACTCCCAGGTCAACAGGTCCGCCGACTTGTAGAGGACCACCTCGTGGCGGACCGCCTCGACGGCGACCATCACCCAGTAGCTGCCGGCGGCGCCGTCGTGCCAAAAGACCTTGGGGTCGCGGAAGTCCGCGGAGGCGCGGTCCAGTACCGGGTTCCCGGCGTACTTGGTCCAGGTGGCGCCGTCGTCCGTGCTGAAGGCGAGGGACTGAGCCTGCCGTCCGGCTAGCGGTGAGGCGGGCGAGTACGCGCTGGTGTAGATGGCCACGAGCGGGGGCACGCCTCCAACGCCGAAGCCGCTGGTGTTGTGGACATCGACCACCGCGGAGCCGGAAAAGATGGCCTCCTGCTCATCGCATGCGATGGCCACGGGTTGTTCGTCCCAGTGCTGCAGGTCTGTGGAGGTGGCGTGGCCCCAGGACATGTTGCCCCACTCCTCGCCGTGCGGGTTGTGCTGGTAGAAGAGGTGGTAGGTGCCGTTGGCGTAGACCAGCCCGTTGGGGTCGTTGAGCCAGTTGCGCTCCGCCGAGTAGTGCCACTTTGGCCGGTACTGGCAGTCGAGTTCTGTGAGTGTTTTCATGAGGGTTCTTTGCAGGCTTTCGCGTGAGGAGGCTGGTCAGCCCTTGACGCCGCTGGAGGCGATGCTGTTGATGAAGGATCGCTGGAACGCGATGAAAAGGACCACCACGGGAATGGTGATGAGGGACGCGTAAGCCATCACCTCGCCCCAGGAGACGTTGAGCTGGAAGAAGTACTGGATGCCGATCATCACCGGGCGGAGTTCCTCGGACTGGACCACCATGAGCGGCCACAGGTAGGAGTTCCAGGCGGGCAGGAAGGTCAGGATGGCCACGGTGGCGGTCGCCGGTCCCGCGAGCGGCATCACCACCTTGCGGTAGATGGTGAACCAGCCCGCGCCGTCGATCCGGGCAGCCTCGTCCAGTTCCTTCGGGATGGACTCGAAGTACTGGTGGAACAGGTAGATGGAGAACGCGTTCGCGATGAACGGGATGATCTGGACCTGGTAGGTGTCCAGCCAGCCCTTCGAGATCTCGAGGCTGAACCCGTTGAGCTCAAAGTACGGCAGCTGGTTGACCCACCACACCAGCGGCAGCGCCAGCGTCTGGAAGGGCACGATGAGGGTGGCGAGGATCGCGGTGAACACCACGCGCTTGCCGCGGACCTCCATGCGGGACAGGGCAAACGCGCAGAGGCTGTTGATGAAGATGCCGAGCACCACCGTGACCGCGGAAATGCCTATGGAGTTCATCAGGAAGCGGGCGGCCGGGACCCGGTCGAACACGGCCGCGTAGTTGTCCAGCGAAATGTTGCCGACCGGCAGGAACGCCGCCACCGAGGACATGTCGCCGAAGATCTGCTGGTCCGGCTTGAGCGAGGACACCATCATGAACACGATGGGGAAGGCGGCGACGGCGGCGAACAGGAGGCGGACCGCCGTGGTCGCGGCATTGCCGAGACCCTTGGAAATGAGTGTCTGTTTCACGTCAGTCCTTCTCTCGGGTCAGGTAGCGCTGCACTGCGGAGATCAGCAGGACGAGCACGAAGAACACGAGCGAGATGGCCGAGGCGTAGGAGGTCTCCTGCTGCTTGAAGCCGGAGCGCACCGCCTCGTAGATGATGGTGGTGGTGGAATCGAGGGGCCCGCCCTGGGTCATGACGCTGACCTGGTCGAAGAGCCCGAGCGCCTGGATCGTGATGGTCACCAGGACCAGGGTGCGGGTGTGGGTGAGGCCGGGCCAGGTCACGTAGCGGAACTGGTGCCAGCGGCTGGCCCCGTCGAGTTGGGCGGCCTCGTACAGTTCCCCGGAGATGCTCTGCAGGCCCGCGAGCCAGATGATCATGTGGAATCCTGCGGCCTGCCAGATGGACAGGGCGATGATGGCCGGCATGGCGGTGGCGGGATCGTTGAGCCAGTCCGGGCCGTTGATGAGGCCGAAACTGGCCGCCGACAGCAACTCATTGATCAGGCCGTCCTTGCGGTACATGAACATCCACAGCAGGGACACCACCACCATGGACGTCACCACGGGAAGGAAGTAGATGGTGCGGAAGAAGTTCACGCCGCGGAACTTCTTGTTGATCAGGAGGGCCATCGCCAGGGCGAGTCCGGACTGAACGGGCACCACCACGACGGCGAAGTAGCTGACGTTCAGCAGTGAGCGCCAGAACACGGGATCCGCGAAGAGCCGCGCGAAGTTGTCCGTGCCGATAAACTCGACGGGCCGCGGGGAAACAAGCCTGGCGTTCGTGAATGCCAGGCCGAAGCCCAGGATCGCCGGGAGGAAGACGAAGGCGAGCAGGAGGACCGCGGCCGGGGCGATCATGCCCCACCCGCTGATCTGTTCGCGAATGTGGCGCGGCCGGCGGCGCGGTTTGCTGGGCGGTGCGGCCGGGGCCAGGTCCGCCAGACGGCGGCCGGGGGAGGGGAGTTGGGTGGTTGTCATGGTTTTCTCCGTCGACAGTCAGGGCCTGAGGTACTTTCGACGGCGGTTGCGTACCGCCGTCGAAAGTACCGTTTGGCAGCCGGCTAGTTCTTGTAGCCGCCGTTGGACTTGATGTTGGCGTCGATGGCCTTGACCGACTTGTCCAGCGCCGTCTTGGGGTCGGCGCCGGCCAGGATGTCCTGGACAGCCTTGCCGTATTCGGTGGCGATGAAGGGATAAGCCGGGGTTTCGGGGCGCATCACCGCGTAGTTGCGGGAAAGTTCCATGAAGATCCGGTTTGTGCCGCCTTTGGCGAACGCGGGGATCAGGGCAGCGGCCTCGTCGGTGGCCGGGATGGTGCCCGTTGCCTTCGCCACCGCGGCCAGGTTTTCCGGCTTCAGCGAGTAGGACAGGTAGTCCATGGCTGCCGCGGAGTTGGTGCAGCCGCTGGTCACGCCCCACTGCCAGGAGGCGCCGCCGATCTTGGGGCCGTTCCCGAGGTCCACGGACGGCATGACCACGAGGTCCTTACCTACCGCTGCGCGTGCCTTGTCCGCGGCCCAGGAGCCGGTGTAGAGAAGGCCGCTCTTGTTGTTGAGGAAGTCCTGGGTGGAGTCCTTGCCGCTCTTCTTCGCCATGAAGCCCTGGTCGGCAAGGCCGCGGAACCACTGGGCCCATTCGACGGCCTTGTCGCCATTGAGGACGCCGTCTGCCGACTGGAATCCGTCGCGGTTGATCAGGTCCCCACCGAAGGACTGCAGGAACGGGGAGTAGGCGTAGGGCAGCCATTCGCCGGTTCCGGCGGTACCCATGTCCAGCGGGTATTCCCACTTGCCCAGGGCCTTGAGCTTGGTCAGGGCGTCCTGGAACTCGTCCTTGGTCCACGGCTTCTCGACCGTGGCGACGCGGACACCGGCTGCCTTGAGGTCGGAGGCGCGGGCGAGCATCGCCAGTGCGACGTCATAGGTGCCAACGGCGTAGGTCTCGCCCTCCCATTTGGCCACAGTGCTCGGCAGGTTCTTGGAAACATCCGCGTCGAGTTTCAGGGGTGTCAGGTACTTCGCCCAGGCCCAGTTGGGAACATTGGGGCCATCGATGTCAACAATGCAGGGGAGCTTCCCGGCGGCCGCGGCCGAGGCCACGGAGTCGTTGTAGGAGTCCTGCGGGAACGCCTGGACCTTGATCTTGGCCTTGGCGCCGGCGCTCTTGTTGTAGGAATCGACGATGTTTTCAACCGCCTTGAGTTCTTCGGCGTTGCCCGCGTTGTGGGTCCACATGGTGATCTCATTGGAGCCGGCGGACGGGGCAGAGGCGCTGCCCTTGCTGCAGGCGCCCAGGGAGCCGACAAGTGCCACCGCAGCTACACTGGTGGCGAGGATCCGGGTGAATCGCTTGTTCATGATGGTCAATCTTTCTGCTGAATTTGGGCGTGGGAGATTGCCCCGGGTCCTTCGGGACGCGGCCGGTGCAACGGCTGCGTCCCTTCTTATTGCGGTCCCCCGGGCGGCGGAGCAGTGGAACGGTGGAACAGTGTGGTGATGCCGGCTTGGTGCCGGCAATCGGCTAACTTGGCGGCGGGCCGAGCGACCCCCGCTCAATCAGGGGGCAGTCCAGTTGCGTCTGGACTGCGGGTGCGCCGGGATTTTCGATGTCGTCCAGGAGCCGGTGGACCGCCCAACTGCCCATTTCGTAGTGGGGAAGGGCGACGGTGGTGAGCCCCGGCCACAGGGCGTCCGCGATGATTTCGAGATTGTCGATCCCCACAATGGACACGTCTTCCGGAATGCGCAGCCCCAATGCGGTGGCCGCCTGGTAGGCGCCCATGGCAACCCTGTCACTGAAGCAGAACAGGGCTGTGGGGCGGTCGGGCTGACCGAGCAGGCCCAGGGCGGCCTCGCGGCCTCCCGCGGTTTCGGGCTGGCCGATCACGAGGTGGCGGGGGTCGTGCTGCAGGCCGTGCCGCCGGAGAGCATTGAGGAAGCCTTCCCTGCGGCCGTGCGTGGCGGGGATGTCGTCGATGTTGTTGAGCATCCCGATCCGGGTGTGGCCCGCTTGGATGATTGCTTCAACGGCCGTCTCGGCGGCGCCCACCTCGTCGGGGGTAACCGAGGAGATGGAACTGTCGCGAGTGACGGAATCCAGCAGCACGGTGGGAAGGCCCTCCAGTTCTGCGGGGACCTGCACGCTCTGGTGGTACATCCTGGCATAGACCACCCCGTCCACCTGATGCTGCCGCAGCATGTTGATTTCACGGGTTTCCAGCTCGCTGTCCAGGCCCGAGTTGACCACCATCACCACATAGCCGCGGTCATAGGCTGCGTCCTGCGCCCCGCGGATCATGGCGCCTGCAAAGGGGGTGGTGGTGATTTCGTCACTCACCAGGCCAAGGATCTGGGAGCGCTGGTTGCGCAGTCCGCTGGCCATCTTGTTCGGGGCGTACCCAAGATCCCTGGCCACTTCCCGGACGAGTTGCTGCGTCGCTGCCTTCACCCGGAAACTCGTGGCGTCGTTGAGGGCATGCGACACCGTGGTGACGGAGACCCCGGCAGCCTTGGCTACGTCGCGTATTCCCACTCTTGTCGTCATTGACTTCCCTTTGCAAAACGTTTTGTATCTGGTGTGAGACACGTTACACAAAACGTTTTGCACTTGTCAACGGGACGTCCGCCTTTACCTTGATCCCGGTCCCATGGCGAGGACTTCACGTCACGACACGGGCTCTGTCAGCCGGAAGGGGCCCCGGTTTCGTAGACTCGATGGGTTCGACAATGTCTCCGCTCCAGGGACAAGCCGCCACAGGAAGAGCCATCGATGAAGATTATCGTCCTAGTAAAGGAGGTCCCCGACACGTACGGGGACCGAAAACTGAACCTTGAAACCGGCCTCGCCGATCGAGGAGCAAGTGAGGCAGTCATTGATGAGATCGGTGAGCGGGCCCTGGAGTTGGCCCTGACGTACGCAGACTCGAACGAGGGCACTGAGGTCGCAATCCTTTCCCTCGCCCCGGAGAGTGCGACGGCAACCATCCGCAAGGGGCTTGCGATGGGCGCGGGAAGCGCCACCCACGTCGCTGATGAGGCGCTCCGGGGTGCGGATCTTGGACTTACCGCTGAAACCCTCGCCGCAGCGATCCGTCGCATGGGGTTTGACCTGGTGATCACCGGCAACGTCTCCACTGACGGATCCGGCGGCATGATTCCCGCGATGCTTGCAGAATTGCTTGACGTGCCGCATGCCACCGGCMTCAGCTCCGTCGAAATCGGCGACGGTGCGGTGTCTGGCTCCAGGGCCGTTGACTCCGGCGTGCAGAAGGTCTCAGCGAACCTGCCCGCGGTGATCTCCATTACCGAGGCACTTCCCGAGGCGCGCTTCCCGAACTTCAAAGGCATTATGGCCGCGAAGAAGAAGCCCCTTGAGGTCCTGACCCTGGCGGACCTCGGGGTCACGGCCGACAATCCGGAGGCGGCGCGTTCGATCATGCTGACCGTTGCGGAGAGGCCCCCGCGCGCGGCGGGCGTGAAGATCATCGACGAGGGTGATGCCGGCGAGAAGCTCGCTGAGTTCCTGATCGAAAACCGACTGGCCTAAGGATCAACGACATGACTGAATTCCCTCGTGACGCAATCCTCGTTGTCGTGGAAGCCCGGGCATCCGGTGAACTCKAGAAGGCTGCGGCCGGGCTCTTCGGTGCGGCCGCTGCCGTTGGCACCCCGGTTGCATTGGTACTTACCTCACCCGGCGCCGGGAGCGCCGCCGCCGCGGAGGCCGCGGCCCTTGGTGCCGCGCGCGCACTCATCGCGGAGACTCCGGATCCTTCCGTGCTTGGGGTGCCGGGCGTTGACGCGCTTGCCGCTGCCGCGGAGCAGGTGCAGCCGGACGCGATCCTGATTTCGCATTCCCTGAACGGTCGCGACCTCGCCGGCCGTTACGCTGCCCGTTCGCGTGCGGCGATTTCCGCCGATGCGGTCGGTGTGTCCCGTGATGACGAGGGCGTCGTGGCACACCACTCCATCTACGGCGGCGCCTACAACGTGACGTCGACGTCCACGTTTGGGGCGCCGGTGATTACGGTCCGCCAGGGCTCCATCGAGGCGCGCGCGGCGGCCCAGCCGCAAGCGACGGAGACCTTGGCCGTGACGGGCTCCGAGAAACCGGCCGCGCGGATCGACTCCTTCGAGGAGGCAACTGCCGCCACCTCGCGGCCGGAGCTGCGTGGTGCCGCGAAGGTTGTCGCCGGTGGCCGCGGCCTCGGCTCGGAAGAACAGTTCGCACTCGTTGGACAGCTCGCCGATACCCTCGGTGCCGCCGTTGGTGCGTCGCGCGCCGCGGTGGATGCCGGCTACGTCCCGACGTCGCATCAGGTCGGCCAGACCGGGGTTTCCGTGTCACCACAGCTGTATGTCGCGCTGGGCATCTCCGGCGCGATCCAGCACCGGGCTGGCATGCAGACCGCGAAGATGATCGTCGCCATCAACAAGGACGRGGAMGCSCCGATCTTCSAGGTCGCSGACTACGGTGTGGTCGGCGACGTCTTCAAGGTTGTTCCCCAGCTCATTAGCGCACTTGAGGCCCGGAAGAAGTAGCGATGGCAACTCTGTCTCGGTCCATCCGGCGGGGCCTGCCRCGCGTCGAAGGTGGCGAACCCTGGCCTCCAGCAGGCCAGGCGCCCGCCAGCATTGCCGCGGCGGAAGCGGTAGAAGCGGCAGAAGCGGCCGATCTGTCGGCGTCAGTTTCCGGGGCGGAATCGGCCGCGGCCGCCGCGCCCTCCGCCCCGGCTGCTGTCCAGGAAACGGCGCCGGGTGCGGCGCTTTCAGCGCCGGGCCCGGCGGTGATTTCAGGCTCCGCGCTGGCGCGGCAGCTTCGCCGCGGCCTGCCGCGCGTGCCGGGCGGCGAACCTTGGCCGCCGGCGGGCGAAGCTCCGGTCGCGGTGGCGGCTCTGTCCGGGGCCCCGGCCCCCGGCGCCGCGACGGCATCTGCCGCAGATGCAGCCGCAGATACTGCCGTGGCTGGTGCTGCCGAGGAAGCAGCGGTGCCGGCAACGGAGGCGCCTGCAGCGGCTCCGGCAGACACGCCCGCCACACGGACGACGGGAACCACCTCGCTGCGTCGCGGGCTTCCCCGTGCCCCCGGCGGCGAGCCGTGGCCGCCGGCTGGGCTTGCTCCGGCGGCCGCTGCCGCCCCTGCGGTGCAGGCAGGTCTCCAACATATTGCCGACGCCGAGCTGGAGCCCTCGGCGTCGAGTGCACC
>NZ_JBFTZL010000023.1:0-30384 GCF_056406825.1 Arthrobacter sp. P1_A5
TCCTGGTAGCGGAACCGGTCCCGGGCGCGCTGGTAGTCCGCCGGGGTTTGCGGGGCGTGGATCAGCCGGTAGGCGTCCGCGACCGGCAGGAACTTCTCCCGCGCCGCGATCTCCGCCGGCAGCGGGTCGCCGAGGGTTTCGAGCTCCACGGTGTCCAGCAGCGTCGAGATGACCTTCTGGATGGACCAGCTGGTCAGTTTCGCCGTGGCCGGGTACACCGGGATCGGCATGGCGGCGAGCTTCTCCGGGTCGATGCCCGGCGTTTCGGGGTCCTCGTCCAGCAGCAGGAAATCCGGGTTGGTCAGGCCGAGGGATCCGGCGTAGCGCGTAACCTTGCCGGAGAACATGGCACGCCGGCCCGGCTGCAGCTCGGCCTTGGCCCGGAACCCGTTGAAGAAGCTGACCTTGAGCGTGCCCGGCAGTGCGCCGGCCGCCCGCGTGGAAGCGGTACCGCCGGCGTCGTCGGAGATCACGACGTCGGTGAGGGAACCGCGCCGGGCGCGCATGGGCCGGGTGCTGTTGGAGACCACCCGGGCGATCAGGGTCACTTCCTCGTCCAGCGGGACCTCGYTGATGGGCGTGAGCTCGCCGCGGCTGAGGTAGCGGCGGGGAAAATAGTTCAGGAGCCCGCCGACAGTGGTGATGCCAAGGTGTTTTTCGATGACGGCCGCGGAGCGCTTGCCGATGCGGCGCTCCAGGCCCAGTTCAAGTTCAGCGTGCATGTCCGTCGGGGTTTCGGGTTTCGGCGGCACGCGCCGGGGCAGCAGCAGCAGCGACGGTAGCGTCAACAGGTGCGCCTGCGGTGGCGGCAACCGTGGCGGCCGGTGCCTCCGGGTCGCGCGGGACTGCGAGCTCGCTCACGGAAATGTCCGTGGGCTCGCCCAGGGAACGGATCAGCGCGACGGCGAGGTCCCCATCCAGGACGTGGACGTGGACGCGCCAGCGGTAGAGCCCGGCGGCGTCGGCGCCGCCACCGACCTGGCTCATGATCACCGAGTCGCCCATTTCGTCGAGCCGTTGGCGCATCATGGCGGCGTCCAGCGGGGACAGGGAAATGGTGCACATGACTTCGACACCTTCGTCTCGCGGCATGCCGACGTGGATATGCGGATCCTGGACGTCGTAGCCGTGCAGTCCGTCCAGCAGTTCGCTCTGGAGCTCCTCGCCCAGCACGGCCGAGCGGAGGCAGTCCAGGATCAGCAGCATGCCCACGCCGCCGGCGTCCACCACGTGGGCGGCCTGCAGGGCATCGAGCTGCTCTTCCGTGCGGACCACGGCGGCCAGGGCCGCCTCGACGGCGGCGTCCAGGGCCAGGCCCAGGGTCTGGTTGCTGTCATCGCCGTCGTGTGCGGAGTCCACGGCGGCCGCGGCCCTGGCGGCAGCCTCCATGACGGAGAGCATGGTGCCGGGCACGGGATCACTCAGCGCGGACCAGGCCCGGATCTGGGCCCGGTTCAGGGCCGCGGCCAGCAGGGGTGAGCTGATCCGGGTGTGCCCGGCCAGGGGTTCGGCAGCAGCGCAGAGGAAGACGGCGAACAGGGTTCCCGAGTTGCCGCGGGCCTGTTCCATGGCAACCTGGCCGGCCTGCGCAAGGACGGCGCCAACGTCATGCAGGGTCGGGTCCGGTGCCGCGTGCGCCGCCCCGTCCGGGTGTCCCGGCACGGCGGCGTCCGCGGCGTGGGCCGCGGCGCGGACGGTCAGGTAGAGGTTGGTGCCGGTGTCGCCGTCGGCTACCGGAAAGATGTTGATGGCGTTCAGGCGGTCGCTGTGGTTGCCGAGCGTGGTTTCCGCCTTGCCCAACCACCGCTTCATCGCTTGCGCGTTGGCGGCAATCTTAGTCTGCAAAGTGATCCCATCCCACWGCGTCAGCGGGCCTGCCCGCGATCGTTACTCCCGTGCTTTCGGTTGGTGCAGGGGCCTCTACCGAGCCTATCGCAGTGAACCCGGGAGGGAGCGGAACCCCTGCCGGGAAAGTGGCGAGCAGCCCATGGTCTTCACCGCCGCCGAGGACCCAGGCCATCGGGTCTGCCCCCAACAGCTCCGACGCCGGCAGCAGCGGGACGGCCAGCTCCTTCAGGGCGGCGGCGTCCAGGTTCAGCACCGCGCGGCTGGCGGCCGCCATGCGGTTTCCGTCCCGGACCAGGCCGTCCGAGATGTCCATCATGGCGGACGCCCCCGCCTCACGGGCCAGCGGTCCGGCGGCGAGCGGCGGCTGCGGCCTGCACTGGGTGTCCAGGAGGGAACGCTGCCCGGCGGTCAGGGCGCCCACCGGGACGTTCGACTCCAGCAGCGCCAGCCCGGCGGCGGCCCGGCCCACTGTTCCCGCCAGGGCCACGGTGTCCCCCCGCCGGGCCCCGGAGCGCAGGACGGGCTCCCTGCCGTCAAGGGTCCCCAGGATCGCCACGCTGACCGCCAGTTCGCGGCCGCGGCCGAGGTCGCCGCCGGCCACCGTGCAGGCCGAAGCCCCCAGCCCCCCGATGCCGGCCACGAGGCCGTCCGCGAAATCCTCCACCCAGGAGACGGGGGTCTCCGGCGGCATGGTCAGGCTGACCACAACGGACGTGGCCCGGGCGCCCATGGCGTTGATGTCGCTGAGGTTTTGCGCCGCGGCCTTCCAGCCGACGTCGTACCCGGTGGTCCGGTAGCCGTTGTTCCATTCGAGCCGGAAATCCTGGTCCGCCACTTGGGTGTCGATGCTCACCACGGTCCGCCCGTCCGGCGCGGCGACAATCGCGGCGTCGTCCCCCGGCCCCAGCAGCAAGTACGACGCCGCCGCCGGTCCGCCATTGGGCTGCGGAATCGTGAGCCGCGGAAAGATGCGTCCCAGCAGCTGGGACTCCGAGAGGCCGCCAACGGTCAGTGCGGCGTCCGCGGGCAGGGCATCGGGCACAGCGGCTTCAGGCACAGCGGCTTCAGGCACAGCGGTTTCAGGGACAGCGGTTTCGGGCACAGCGGTTTCGGGCACAGGTTCGGGCACAGTTTCAGGCACAGCCCTACGCTACCGCGAGGGACCGACCGTGCCGGGCCGTGGCTTCACGTGCTGAGTATTTCCTCCAGCCAGGCCTCGCCCGTGGACCGCATATCGAACCGCCCGACGTATTCGGCGGCGGCCCGGGACTCCTCTGCATACGCCTGGGGCGAGCCGTTGAGGGCCGAGACCAGGGCCCGGACCTGGGACGTTGTCCCCCGAGTCCAGCGGTTGCTGAATATTTCATCCGCTCCGGGCCTTTGCCAGAACAGCGGTACGGCGCCTGATGCCATGCCCTCAGCGGGGGCGAGGTGAAAGCTCTCGTCCGAGCTGGGCGATAGGACATATCCGATCTTGCGCAGCCAGGACGCCATGTCGGGGCCAAACGGTTCGAAGACCACGGCATCCCGCAGCGCCGGGGACCTGCCGATACGGTCAAAAATCTCCAGGTACGCCTCGCGTTGGAACGGCTTCTTCCATTCGTACGGATACTCCCACGGCATTCTTCCGCGGACATGCAGGGTGTACCTGGGGTCCTCATCCAACAGCTCCTCGAGCAGGTCAAGGGCGCGGTCCAGGCGCTTGCGCATGGGGACGATGCCCACCAGCCCCAGCCGGAAGCGATGATCCGGTTCCTTGGATCTGCGGAGGTCCATGACGTCCACGGCGTTCGGGATGACCCGGATGGCGGTGCCGGTCCAGCCGGTACTTGCACGAGTGCGATCCACGTAGAGCTGCGAGACGCAGATCAGGGAGTCAATGTTTTCGGCGGCCACGTCGCTCATCCAGGGGCCGTTGAGCTCGAACATGTGAAGACGCACAATGAGCTTCTGCCTCCGCCGTTTGTTGTTCGAGTACCAGACGGCGTTGGGCCCGCACCATTCACAGATGATCACGTCGGCCCAGTCCCTGAGCCGCTCGGACTCCTTGACGTCGTGCTGATGAAGTGAGGTCCAGTGGTCGAAGGCGAGTTCGATGTCGTCCCGCATCTCGAGGACGGACACCAGCTCGCCCGCAAACTTTAGGTCGTGACCGGCAATCAGCACCCGCGTCTTTTGCCTGGACCGCGGGCTGCGGGCGTAGTCGCCCTCGGACCGTTCGAAATAGGCTTTCAGCCGGGCCGCCGATGCTGAAATCGAGTAGTACCGGACACGATTGGACACTTCCTCCTTCAGCCCGGCAACGGTTTCCCTCGCCGCCAGAAGGGTGCTGAGAACGCCCTCCGCCGAATCGTCGTCGACATACAGCGGATAGTCCGCGCCGAAAAGCTCCAGGTGCTGCGCATTCCGGTTCACCATCGGCGGCACCCCAAGGGCCGCGTACTCGAGCACCTTGGTCGAAATTTCGAGGCTGGCGTCCATGCTTCGATCCCGCCAGCTCAACCCGACGTCGTGCCGGCTGACTTCCTTTGCGGCCTCATCACGGGACATCCCGCCCAGCCAGTCGATCCCCGGCGAGCTCACCGCCGTCTCCATCGTGGCCGACCACTGCGGGTCCTGGAGGTCGTGCTGGAACTTGTCGCCGATCATCGTCAACGCCAGGGGAAGGTTGTGTTCCCCGGCCGTCGCCGGGAGGGAGCACATTTCCAGGGTCCGCCATTTCCTGGCGAACTTGCCGGAGTAGACCGCACTCAGTTTCCGCCCGGTGCCAGATGAGCCTCCCCGCAGGTCAAAGTATTCATCGGGCACCATGGGCGTGAGGACCAGGGTCTTTCCCGCGGCCTCGGGAATCGTCGCCTCAACGTAGGAGCGTGCGGCCTCAGTCTGCACGAAGAAGCGCCGGCATTGTCCGACGGTCCTTCTGAGCACCGCGCGGTCTTTTTCGGAAAGCCGGGAGCCGGGATGGGCGATGTCCGTGATGTAGAGCCACGACTTGGGGCCCAGGACTTTGGAGTTTGCGACGTGCGCCGCGACCTGGGTGCCGCGGGCGATCACGACGTCGAACGGCCGCTGCGCGTCAAGCTGGGCCATGCGCTGGGCTGCGGTTCGGGGCTGCAGCGCCTCGATGTCCGCGCTCTCGCCAGGTTGGGCGATTTCCACGCCGGGCATGTCAGCTATCCGGTCAAGCAGCCGCGTCTTCGTGACGTGGGTCTTGAGAAGTACGCAGACTTCGGAGCCCGTTCGGGATAACGCCTCGGCCATGGAGACGAGCCAGACGGCGGACCCGTCGATGATGTTGAGGTCGACGTCCCCGTAGAGGAGGATCTTCCGCWTGGACCCGGTGGTATCAGGGCGAGCCAATGAGCGCTCCTCTGTTCATTTTGGCAAAAGCTTCCAGCGAAGTGAGCAATCCGAACCGGTAGTCTTCGGTCCACTCCGCCAGGGATGAACGCTCCGAAAACACAACATCCGACGCTGCTTCGAAATCCGTGGTGTAGATATCGGCCTCCAACCGTGTTCTCACAAAATAGGCCGGCATCCCTTGGGACCTGCACTCAGCGAGGGCACGGAGTATTTCGTTGGCAAGCAGTGTCCCTGCAGCGGAATCGGCTCCGAACCAGATTCCGGCCGTGAAGGCGCTGTCATCGATCACCAGCGCGAAGCCCCGGCCGTTCGCGATCTGGGCAGCGATGGTGCTCGGCCGCAGTGGTTCCAGGGCGTGGGCATCGCCCAAGTACCGGTAAAGCTCCTGGCCCATGATTGAGTAGACAACCCGTCCGCCCCACGGCGCCGTTACAGGCGCTCCGAGGTAGCGGAGGATTTTGGCCTGGCGGTCCCGGTCATCTGTCACAGCGGCCGCGAGCCGGCCGACTGCCCGTCCGGCAGTCGGAGCCGCGGTGGGAGCGGACTTTGTGCGCTCCGCCGCGGGATTTGTGCGCTCCGCCGCGGGATTTGTGCGCTCCGCCGCGGGGGCACTGGCCTTCGCCGCCGGTGCGGACAGTCCGCGTACCAGCTCGCGCAGTTCCCTGTTGCGCGAGTGGGCCTTCCGGGCTTCGGTTTCCTGCAGCCACCGCATACTGACCAGCTGCGAGACGGCCATCACCGCCATGAGTGCGAACAGTGCCAGGGGCAGAACCGCGAGCGCCGGCTGCCTGAGCACGAGGCAGAGGATTCCACTGAGTACTGCGGCCGCGCCGCAGAAGGCCATCGCCATGACCACCCGGCTTTTGAAGGCTGTGCGCAATGTCTGAACGAGCCGATCGATCATGAGCTGAAGACTCCCCGGGTATCGACGAGGAGCTTGCCGGCCAAGGCTTCGGCGGGCAGCGCCCGGACGGCGTCGTGGTCGACAAGCACCACCACGAGCGAGGAACGGCTCACTGCTTCCTCCAAGGGCACCAGCCGGACGTTCTCCCGGTGCTGCAGGCGCCCGGGCAGGCTGTCGATGTGGGGCTCGGCGACGTTGATCCGGGTGGCCGGCATCGATTCGGCGATGCCATGGGCAATGTCAATGGCGGGAGACTCACGCAGGTCGTCAATGTTTGCCTTGAACGCGAGCCCCAGGACGGCAATCTCTGCGTTCCTGGGCAAGCCGGCAAACGCGTCACGCACCTGGTCCAGGACCCAGCGCGGCTTCTCGTCGTTGACGGTCCGGGCCGCTCTGATCAAGCGCGACTCGGCAGGTGCTGCAGCGACGATGAACCAGGGATCGACGGCGATGCAGTGACCCCCGACGCCGGGTCCCGGCTGCAGGATGTCGACGCGCGGGTGATGGTTTGCCAGCCGGATCAGTTCCCAGACGTTGATGCCCAGCTTTTCGCTGATGACCGAAAGCTCATTCGCAAACGCTATGTTGACGTCGCGGTAGGAGTTTTCCACCAGCTTGGCCATTTCCGCCGTCACGTCGTCGGTGATCAGGATCTCGCCCTGGCAAAACACCGCATACAGGTCTTTCGCGAGATCGGCGGCGCGCCGGGTGATCCCGCCAACAATCCTGTCGTTGGTGACAAGCTCGATCATGACTTTGCCGGGCAAGACGCGCTCGGGGCAATGGGCCAGGAGAATCGCGGGCCTGCCGTCGGCGCCTTCCAGCGATAGGTCCGGCCGGAGCGAGACGATGTACTCGCCCAGATGGCGGGTTGCCCCCGGGGGCGACGTGGACTCAAGGATGATCAGTTCGCCACCTTGCAACACCGGCGCGATCCCGCGTGCGGCCGCCTCGATGTAGCTCAGGTCAGCCCTCTTGTCCGCCGTGAACGGCGTCGGAACGGCGACAATAAACGCATCAGCGGCGGGCGTCCCGGTGGTTGCCTTGAGCCGGCCCTGGCTGACGGCACCGGCGACGTGGATCCCCAGGTCTGGCTCGACGAAGGGCACACGCCCTTCGTTGACTGCGTCCACCGTCCGCTGATTGACGTCAACGCCGATGACGTCAAGGCCGTTGGTCGCCAGTATCGCGGCTGTGGGCAGCCCGATGTACCCCAGTCCAATGACGGCGATGGTCCGAAAGTCAGTCAATCTGGTAACCCCTATCAAAGCGTGATGAATTCACGTGGATTTTCGAGAATGTGAATTTCGCCGTCCGTTGCGGGCTCCCCGGCCGGTATGCCCGGCCCGTTCCCCGCGCCGGGGCGGATCTGGCAGTAGTTGAACCTGTCGGCTGCGTAGATGGAGCCCTGGGACGCCGCGACGGACGCCAGGAAGGCGGTGTCCTCGCCCCGGTCCAGCGCCTCAAACGGGTGCGCCTCGAAGACCTCCCTGTGTGCAGTGATGGTTGGTCCCATCACCCGCCGGCCGAACCGGTGCTCCTGGTGTGCGGCGCGGAGCATGGTGGTCCGGCTGGAACGCAGGTGCGAGTAGTGGGACTGCTTCCCCACCACGTCCGCCCCGGAATAGCTGAGCGCGTACAGCAGATCGGCGACGTAGTTTGGCGCGTAATAGTCGGCGTCGTCCATCCTGGTGAGCACCGCACCCGTCGATGCTTCAACGCACCGGTTGAGGCACTCGCCGAGGGTCAGTGCGGCCGGGGCGGCGAGCACCTGGTACTTCGCCACGCCGTGGGCGTGCGCCAGTTCGGCGCAGAGACCCTCGGCGGCCGCAAAGCCGCGGGTCAGCACGATGAGCTCCAGGTCGACGTCGGCCTGGCCGCCGGCGGTCTGAAATATTTGGTCCAGCTGTTCCGGACGGGTTGTGCTCACCAGCGCACTGACGGAGGGAAGGACCACGGGCCGGCATCGCTCCGGCGCGACCGCCCGGACAATGGATTCTGCCCGGTGCGCGTACGTATGGGCTCCCCAGATCCGGCGCTGGGCCTTGTGGACCACCCGTTCGTTGAACTCCGGGTTGGACGTCAGCTTGCGCAGCATGATTTCCGCCTCCGGCTGGGCTGCGGCGACCAGAACCTCATCGTCCTCGAAGAACTGCGCTATGGCCGCGCTGGGAGCGGAGACGACCGGTGTGCCCGAGGCGGAGATCTCGAAGATCCGGCGGGCGCACATGCTGGGCGATTCGATCACCGAGTTGACGTTCAGGAACGCCTTGTACGCCCGGTATGCCGTCAGCATCTGGGCGTAATTCAATGAGCCGACCACGTGCTGGTCGAACGGCTCCGGGAACTGGTAGTTCTGGTCCCCGCCCAGCTGGCGGGAGAATATTTCCAGTTCGGCGCCGCCGGTTCCGGCTTCGGTCCTGGCCGCGCCGAGGAGCATGTCCATCTGGGCGCGGCGTTGGGGATACTTGTGGGCGAAATACATTCCGGCGAAAGCCACGCCGCGCGAGTGCCATCCGTGTCCTGGCCGGACGGGGTTGTGGAGGGCGGGCTGCGCGGCAAAGGGAAGGGTGCCCACCCTGTGGTGGCCCAAGTCCCTCACGTAATCAGCAATGCGGTCCGAATCACTGGTGAAGACGTGGTCAAACAACTTCGCTGCCGGAAGAAAGTCGTCGTAATGCGGTGGGTCCTCCTTGTTCCAGAAGACGGTCGGAATGCCGCGGGCACGGCACCACTCCACAAGCCGGACCAGCTCGACGCCCGGCCCCTTGGAACCGGTGAGCTGGTATTGCCAGGAGCCGGAATTTCCGTTCCAGGCAGATTCCACGAACAGGAAATCGATGCGGGTCGCTCCCAGTTGGTCACGCCACAGTTCCTTGCGCAGTTCGAGCAGGTTCCATTCGAACGCAAAGGACGTACGGGTGAAATCGTCCAGGATCACGCCCACGCTCAGGTCCGGGCGCCGCGGTCCCGGACCGGAAGCTTCGTATGGGGTGAACTGCAACTGCCGGTTTGGCCCCCGCCCCGCCCACTGGCCCGCTGAACCATTCGTCCCGGGCGAAACGGCGGGGGTCCGTTCTGTTCTCCGGTGTGGCCTCCGCCTTTGAAGGTGGGCCTTGCCTCGAATTTTCAACTGCCGCAGGGCCCGTTGTACGTCCGCCGGGATGCCCATCTGTTCCGGTTCTCCTCCATGATGCGTCCAATACGGCGTTGCGTCAGCGCGGGGGCACCACCGTCGGGCCGCCAACAGGAAGTCCGTCTAAGTGCCAAGAAGCCGCTGAGCCCCCTACCTTCATCGAAGGTAGGGGGCTCAGGTAAAGGGAATGGCGGTCCGAGGTGAACGAAGGCCAAACAGCGCCGGGCCAGTCAGCCCGTCAGTAGCTAAGGGACTGGCACCCCAGCGCGGACACCCCGGTCCGCAGGACGCCGGCCCCGGCGCTGGAGACACAGACGGTGTACTTGCCCCGCGCCTTGATGGGAATGGCGGCACGGTAGCCGTGGTTTCCCGTCACGCCCAGCGCGCTATTTACATCCGGCCGGGCCAGGTTGGCTGTGACGCTGTAGCTCTTGGAGCTCGAATCCGGTGACTTCACGGTGACGCGGACCGGAACACTCTGGCTCGTGAAGCCCGGATCCATGGCCCAGCCGGTCGCCACGATCGATTTATTCGTGCTGGTCCCGGACAGGCGGGCGGTGTCGAGGTAACCCCGCACCGGGGCGGCGGGCTGCGCAACCACATCCCGGCAGCCCAGCAGCGTGTTGCCCGCACTCAGCGGGCTCACGGAGATGCCGTAAGCGCACACGCGGTAGCGGCCGGACAGGGTGATCGGGATGCTGTTCTGGAATCCGTGGCTTCCGGTCAGCGAAAACGCGGCATTGACGTCCGGCCGGGTCCCGTTCGCGGTGAAGGGGTAGCCCGTGGTCTTGCCGTCCGGGCCCGTGACGTAGATATGCACGGCGTTGGAGGCCGCCGGTGTACCGGGTTCGTACGTCCAGCCGGACGCCGTGATAACCGCCGACGGCGTCCTGGTCTGCACCACAATGGAGTCCACGTAGCCGACCGGCCGCGCAGCAAGGGTCGCCGTAGCGTTCACGCAGCCCAGGAAGCCGTTGCCCTTGGTCAGGGTCGCGACCGCGATTCCGGTGGCGCAGACGCGGTACGTACCGGCCTTCGTCACGCTCACGGATGTCTGGTACCCGTGCGAACCGGCGATCCCCATGGCGGCATTGACGTCGCTCCGGGCAGCATTGGCGGTGGTGGTCACTGACTTGGTGCTGCCGTCGGGCGCCGTGACACTCAGCTGGACGGGGATTGACGCCGACGGCACGCCGGCGTCAAAGGACCAGCCTGCGACGTCCAGCCGCGCCGAAGACCCGGCGTTGATGAACGCCACGGAATCCAGGTATCCGGTGGGCGGGTCACTGACGGCCACCGGGACGTTGCGGCAGCCCAGGGTGGTGTTACCGGCAGCAAACGGGGCGACGGGGATGGCGTAGGCACAGACCCGATACGTGCCGGTCTCGGTCGCCGGGACGGTGACCGCAAACCCGTGCGCGCCGCTGACCCCCAAGGCCTGGTTGACGTCCGGGCGCAGCAGGTTTGCGGTGAAGGCCTGGCCGGTGGTGGCCCCTGCGGGGGTGGTCACGTAGACGTGGACCGGGATGGACGCGCCTGCCTGGCCGCGGTCCACGGCCCAGCCCCGCAACTTGATGGACGGTTTGCCAGACACCATGGCGGTGGTGACCTCATCGAGGGATCCCTCGGGAGCGGGAGTGCCGGCCAGGGTGAGGGTCCGGCAGCCCAGCGCTGTGTTGTTGAAGATGCCGATCGCATAGGCGCAGGCCTGATACTGTCCGGCCGCTTTGACGGTGATCGACTCCTGGAAGCCGTGGTTTCCGCTGATGCCCAGCGCCGCGTTGACGTCGGCGCGCGGCTTGTCCGCGGTGAAGGCGTGGCCCGTCGTCGTCCCGTCAGGTGCTGTGACGTAAACGTGCGTCTGGGTGGAGGTGGAGGCCGCCGCCGGATCCACCGACCATCCGCGGACGTTGATGGTGGCGCCGGACGAGGTGACCGCGAGGGCTGCGCTGTCGAAGGAGCCCTTCGCGGGCGCACCCGGCGGACGGATCGTCACGGTGGCCGCGGTGTTGCTGACAGCGTCAATGGAGACCTTGGTGCCCGCGTGCGTTGTAAAAGCCTGGCCGGCCTGCCAGGCCTGGGTGTTGCTGTAGTAGCCGTTGAATGCGGTCGCCCGGGTGTTGGGAGGAAGCAGGATCGAGGAGTTGCCGCCGCCCTGCTGGGTGATCTTCACGCCGCGGTTTCCGTCCTGCGCAATGACGGAGTCGTAGCCGACCGGGGTGCGGAGTTCCAGGAAGTACACCTCGCCGGATTTCGGGTCCGTGAACTTCGCCGCGCGGTTGGCACCTGCTCCGGCCCAAGGCTTGAGGTTCACCGTGCGGGGGGCGGATACCGTGCCCAGGTTGGCGATCTCGTTGCCGTTGCCGAACCGGCCCATTTCCCAGAAGCTGGCGCTGATTTCCGGCATGAGGTCGAAGTGCGAAATACCCATGAGATCCAGGTTGTCGCCGTAGGTCTTGATGCTGCAGGTGGCATCCGCAAACCCGGCGAACGGCCCGGAGGCCACGTCCATGGCGCCGCTGCCGCACAGCAGGCTGTTGGCATGGTCCATGCCGAGGGCGTGCCCGAATTCATGTGCCAGGACCGGCGTGGAGAGCCGGCTGTTCTGCGGCATCAGGATGCGGCCGCCAATGTTGCCGTTGCTGTAGGTCATTCCCGCGGCGCCGTTGGTGAGGTAGGCGCCGGGGATGAACATGACCAGCGCCGTGTAGGAACTCTGCGTCCAGCCCAGCTCCTGGGAGACGATGTCCACGATCTGCGCCGGCGACTGCTTGGAGGTCGCGGCGGACTTGTGCAGCTGGCGCGAGGAGGCCAGCGCAATGTCCACCCGGCCCGCGGTGGCGTAGGCCCAGTAGCGGTTAGCGGCGCTGAGCGAGGCCTTCGCCGCGGCCATGGGGACGGCCGCGTCCGTTTCGGCTGCAGTCTTGTCGGCCAGCTGCACCGTCACCAATGTGGTCTTCAACGTGCCGGCCAGCGGCGCGCTGACGTAGGTGTACTCGGACTTTGCCCTGCCTGCGGGAGGTTCCGGGCGCACAAAGTCATCCACCTGCGGCTGCGGGCTCGGGTCCGACACCGCCGGCACCGCGCCAGTCTGCATGCCAGCCGACGGCGCCAGTGCGCCGGCGGACACCTGTCCGGCGGGCGGCACCTCGACAGCGGCCTCGGCGGCCTGCGGAAAGGTTGCTGCCAGCATCACGGCGGCAATCACGGTTGCCGCTATGTTTAGTTTTCGCAAGATTGCTCGCTTAGGGGTGAGACCGAAGGTGGAGACCTGTGGTGGGAGCGACGTAAGTTGCCTATAGCATAAACGGCAATCCACATCTGTCACCCCAGTAACTTTGATCTCCAAAATCACAACTGCATCACGCATTCTTTTGTGCAAGTTTTGGCGCAGAACCGGCGCACCATTTCGCCACCTGAAAACCCCGTGCCAAACTCTTAGCCGTGCCTCCTTCCGTCGCCGCGGTGAATACCGCCACCCGCAGGGTGCTCGCCGTCGCCGTCGGAGGCCTCCTGCTGTGGCTGATCATCGCCCTCCAACTTTTCGTCAACGTGGACCCGCTCAGCCTGCACCGGACGGACGCCGTCATCATGCTGGGCGGCGCGGCGCCCGAGCGCCTGCCGGTGGCGCGCCAGTTCCAGGCCGATTTCCACGTTCCGGTCCTCGTGATCTCGCACACGGACACGTTCGGCAACCGGGCGGCGGATGAGGCATGCAATTCAGCCGCCTTCCCCAACGCGGCCGTCATCTGCTTCCGCCCCCCGGACCTGGACACCCGCGGCGAAGCACTGGCAATCTCCGGCCTGGTCAAGGCCAACGGCTGGAAGTCCGTCACCGTAGTGACGTCCAGTTATCACCTCACCCGCGCGGGGCGCCTGATTGGCCAGTGCACGACGGCGGACGTACAGATGGTTGCCTCACATCCGGACCTGGATTTGGGCCAATGGCTGCGGCGGTTTGTGATCGAAACCGGAGGACTGATCGACGCTTCCCTGCGGCCGGAATGCGCCAATCAGTGAGCGAAAATGTAAGAATTGAAGCCGTCAGGTCGAAGCCGGACGATTCATTGAACTGAGGAGGACGATACGTTGGAGAACCCTGCCGACGGCGCTCCCCCACTGACCGCAGCACCGCGGCACTTGCGCCGGCGCCGCCTGCACGAGGACATACCAGATACACTCCTGGTCCCGGACGCCGAGCCGCTTCCGCTGCCCGCAGGCCGCGCAGCGCGTGAACAGGCGGCCGAAGAACCAACGCCCCGGGATCGACCAGCCTCGGCCAAGCGGGCCGCCGAACTGGACCCCACCGACGAAGAAATGGCCTACCGCCGCAAGCGCCTTGCGGCACTGATCGCCGTTCTGGTCGTAGTGGTCAGCGTCCCGGCCCTCGTGATCGCCTTGTTGCTGCTGGGCTGAACCCGCCCGGCCAGCCGTTACACCACAACCAACCTTCTGGGGGATATTCCATGCACAGCATCATGCCGATCTTTGGAACCAGGCCGGAAGCCATCAAGATGGCCCCGATCGTCAGCGCCCTGCAGGAGTCTGCGCACTTCGACTGCATCGTGACGGTCACCGGGCAGCACCGCGAGATGCTGGACCAGGTCAACGAACTGTTCGGCATCGTCCCGGACCACGACCTCAATATCCTGCGGCAGGGCCAGACCCTGTCCGCCATCATGACGCGCACCATCGACGGCCTGGAGACGCTCTTTGCCGGGTCGAGGCCGGACGCCGTCGTGGTCCAGGGCGATACCACCACGTCCACGGCCGCCGCCATCGCGGCCTTCTACCACGGCATCCCCGTGGTGCACGTCGAAGCCGGGCTGCGCAGCGGAGACTTGCTCTCGCCGTTTCCCGAAGAAGCCAACCGCAAGATCACCAGCCAGATCGCCCGCCTGCATTTGGCCCCCACCTCCACCAGCAGGGAAAACCTGTTGCGGGAAGGCGTCAGCCCAGAGGACATCGTCGTGACCGGCAACACGGTGATTGATGCCCTTCTGGCCACGGTGGACAAACAGCTCCCCTTCACGGACCCCAGGCTGGAAGAGCTGGCCACCAGCGGCCGCCGAATCCTGCTGGTGACCACCCACCGCCGCGAAAACCAGGGCGATGCCATGCGCAATATGGGACGCGCGCTGGCCCGGATCGCCGACGCCGAGCCGGAACTGACGATTGTCCTTCCCGCGCACAAGAACCCGGTGGTGCGCGAGGCGGTGCTGCCCGCGCTGGACGGCAAACCCAACGTGCTCGTCACCGAACCGCTGGCCTACGGCGAGTTCACCCGCCTGCTGTCCGTTGCCCACGTCGTGTTGACGGATTCGGGCGGCGTCCAGGAAGAAGCCCCAAGCCTGGGCAAGCCGGTCCTGGTGATGCGGGAAAACACCGAGCGGCCCGAGGCGGTGGACGCGGGGACGGTGCTGCTGATCGGCACGGACGAGGAACGGATTGTTTCCGAAGTGTCCCGGCTGATCCATGATCACGGACACTTCGCCGCGATGGCCAATGCCGTCAACCCGTATGGGGATGGAAAGGCCGCCGCGCGCACCGTCGCAGCCATCGAAGAACTGGTGGGCGTGGGGTCCCGGATTGGCGAATTTGACGGCGCGTAGGTGCCCGCCGTATTGCCGTCAGGTCGACGCAAAGTTAACACAGCATTAACGTCGAACAGCCAGCGCCATTCGGCGCCACCGATGCTGAACCCTTATGCTGGGACGCGGGGGAAGCGCCCTCTGGCCCGTGCACAGGGTTCCGGGGCGATCTCTAGCGATGCAATGGCTCGCCGCTCCCGCCACCAGGATCGCTCGTAGAAGAGGAAAAGACACATGAAAGTCCAGGCCGTAATTCTTGCCGCCGGAATGGGAACGCGGCTGGCGCGCCCACACCCGAAGCCCATGACAGAGCTCAGTGATGGGCGCACCATCATGCACCAGCAGGTCCAGAACCTGCAGAATGCATTCGGCAAGGGCCTGCGCCTCACGATTGCTGTCGGGTTCAAGCTCGAAATGATCCTGGAACACGTACCGAACGCGTCGTTTGTGTACAACGAGAACTTTGACCAGACCAACACCTCCAAGAGCCTCCTGAAGGCAATCCGGAATTCGGCCAAGGGCGGCGTGCTCTGGATGAACGGCGACGTCGTGTTCGATCCGGACATCCTGCAGATGCTGATGCCCTACATCAAGCGCGATGAATCATTCATCACCGTCGATGTGTCCTCGGTTTCCGACGAGGAAGTGAAGTACACCACCGACGCCGACGGCAACATCTTGGAGCTCTCCAAGTCCGTTCCGGCGGATGTGGCCCGGGGTGAAGCTGTCGGCATCAACTACGTCAGCTCCAAGGACAAGAAGAAGCTCCTCAAGCGACTCATTGAAGTCGATGACCAGGACTACTTCGAAGGCGCTATCGAGCTGACCATCAAGCAGGACGACGTCAAGTGGACCCCGGTGGACATCAGCGAGTTCTATGCCGTGGAAGTTGACTTCCCGGACGACCTGGTCCGGGCCAACGCCAGCATCTAAGGGCAGCATCAAAGGGCCACATCAGCAAGTGCGTGAGCAAAGCAAGAAGGAACTATCGCGACGGGACGCCGCTCGCTGGGCGTTTGGCGGCGCGATCGGTGTCACCCTTTTGGGGATATCGGAGTCCTCCGACGGAACTCCGAGCACACCCCCGCCGGGTGCAGCGGCGCTACGGACAAGTGGCTCG
This sequence comes from Arthrobacter sp. P1_A5, assembly GCF_056406825.1. Taxonomy (NCBI): domain Bacteria; kingdom Bacillati; phylum Actinomycetota; class Actinomycetes; order Micrococcales; family Micrococcaceae; genus Arthrobacter; species Arthrobacter sp. P1_A5. Next base: position 15,963 of record NZ_JBFTZL010000023.1, read on the forward strand.
TCAACAACGTTGGACGCCACGGTTGTGCTGGGACCCCGGAGGGTGTCGAAGCTTCCCTACCGGCGGCTCACACGGGGTCCGGGTATCGAAGCACAGGTACGCGAGGAGCTTTGTGCCCGCATACGCCCGGCAAACGGCGCGAGGAGCGGGCTGGCTGCTTTTGGGCACCTGACTGATAGTCATGTGCTGGATGCGGCCAGTCCGGGGAGACTGTCCTTTCTTTGGCAGTACCTCGACTTCTCGGACGGATTTCCGAACTCGGGGAAGTTTCGCCCGCACGACCTTCTGACCGCCCATGTCTTGGACGCGATGGTCCGCAAAATGAATGTCATCGGGCGCGGACCGGTCAGCGACCGGGCTCTGGACTGCCTGGTAATTACGGGCGACCTCACGAACTCCTTTGCCGTCAGTGAACTGTCGGCGGCGATCGGCGTAGTTAAGGGCGGTCCCGTGACGTCGTCTCCGAATGGAGTGTACGAGGGGATCCAGGATCATGGTCCGGCCCCGGTGGAACTGTCCAAATACATCTGGCATCCCGAACCGGAATCCACGCTGAGGTCTCCGGATGAGTGGAAGAGCCGTTATGGGTATCCCACAATTCCGGGATATCTCTCGGCCGCACTGCAGCCGATAGCGGCGGAAGGTTCGGATTTCCCCTGGTACATCGGCGTCGGCAACCATGATGAATCCGGCCAGCCGGCGTCCGGTCCCATTTCTCCAAAAGCCGAGTTCGTCGGTGCTCTTCGAATCGGCGACCGGCTGCCCACCCGGCTGCCGTCCGGCATGGACACGACTGACTTCTGGGAAACAGTCAGGACCTCCAATGACAGTGAACGCCGGAGCCTCATCGCTTCGCTGCCGTCGAGACAAGTGCCGCCATCGAAACTTCGGCGCGCATTCAGCAAGACGGAATTTATGGACGCGTGGCCGAAGGACGCAGGAAATCCACGGTTCCGCTCCGGTTCCGGCAAGGGTTCCCGGGCCGATCCGTGCTACACGTTCGACCTGTCGCCGGATGTTGTCGGCATCATGTTGAACACCGCAAGTCCCGACGGCGGCACTGAGGCGGCGCTGGACGCCGCCCAGGCGGATTGGCTGGAGGAACAACTGCAGCGGGTTTCCGGGAAGTTCTACGATGCCGAGGGCAAACTCGTCACCTCGAAGGCCGGCGACCGTCTCGTAATCCTGTTTGGCCATCACCCGCTGTCAGCCTTTGCCGCCAAGCAGCCCTCGTCCGGCGACGGGCCCACTTTCCTGAGCCGATCGAAGGTCCTGCGACTCATCGCCCGTTTTCCCAACGTGGTCGCCTGGGTGAACGGTCACGGCCACAAACACCGGGTGACACCGCACAAAGCCATTTTTGAGCATGGCGGATTCTGGGAAATCACTACAGCCTCGCTGATTGACTATCCGCAGCAATCGAGAATTGTTGAATTGCTGGACAACGGCGACGGGACCCTGTCAATCGTGGCGACTCTGGTTGACCACTCTGAGCCCGACAGCGTGACGTACGGAGAAAGCCAGACTCCGGGTTCCCTTGCGGCCTTGAGCCTTGAGCTCTCCATGAATCGTCCAGGGCTTGATGTCGAGGCCGTGCGGGGAAGCGCCGGAGACCAGAATGTTGACCTTGTCCTGCTGAAACCGTTCTGACGTAGACTGCCCGGCAGCGGTCGGGCGTTTGCGCTCGTGCAACGATTTACTCGGACCAAAAGATCATGAAGCTACAACCACCGGTTGGAACAGACGAAAGAAGCGAATCAGACAATGCCAGGTCACGACCAGAGCCAAGCAATAGCTTCGCTGAAAGCCACGGCTAAGAGGAACCTTCGGCGTGTGTGGCGGGCATTGCCCAAGGAGCAGCAGACCAAGTTCCGGAGAATGGCACACCCCGCGAACCTGGCCCGGGTCCAGCGGATGCTGGGGACAACGGGGGTTGCACGCCTTCAGCTAGCGCGGCTCWCTGTTGTCGTCCTGGTCACAGACTATGCTCCCAATCCGGAGGCCACGCTGCGCAGCGTGGTGGGCCAGCAGCCGTCCGCACTGGACATGATCGTCGTCGACACGTCCTTGGCCGGCCTGGGCAGAACATCCGCACAGGCGTTCGTGCGGCGGGACGGCCGTGTGAAGTACCTCGCCCTGCCCGGCACCGGCGAGGAGGAAGCCCGGAACCGGGCTGTGGCTTCGTCGCGGGCCCCGTACCTGATGTTCCTCACGGCCGGCGACGTGGTCGAAAACCGGGGCCTGGACATCATGTACCGGTCGCTGCGTGAGACAGGCTCATCCTTCGCCGTCGGCATGACAGGAATATCCAAGGGCAAGTCCAGCACCACCCCATCCTGGCAGCGGGAGATCCACGCTGAACCCCGGGCCGCCGCGGCCGTCGCGGACGTGCCGGAGATACTGCTCGATGGTGCACTCGCCAACAAGCTTTTCACCCGTGACTTCTGGATCTCGGCCACTGCCGACGTTGCACTCGCCCGGGAGCACTGGCAGTACGAGGCAGTCGCGACCCTTTACATGCGCGCCGAGTCATTCGACATTCTTGATGCCCAGGTCATAAACACGTCCATTGACTCCGCAGTTCGCCCTCCTGCCCGCGAGCTTCTGTGCCAGACGGAGTACCTCAGTGACCGCTTGCACCGGCTTGAGGCCCTGGCCTCCGTGGTCAACACGGTCTCGGCTCCTGACCACTACCGGCGCTGGCTATCCGGAGAACTGGGCAATGGGCTCTTCCGTTACTACGAGGTCGTGCCGCGTACGGAACCCGAGTATTGGGATCTGTTGCACGCCACCGTGCTGCGCCTCAGCGACGGCCTGGATCTGGACTGGAATGCCATCCGGATCCACAACCGGCTGATCCTCTCCGCCGTGCTCACGGACTCACGCGCGGACGTAGTCCGAATCTGCAACCACCGGAGCGACTACGGTTCCAGCTTTCCGACGCTGATTACGGACTCCGGGATCCTGGCGCAACCCCGGTACCTGGCTGAGCTTTCAGGCTACGATCCGGATCTGCTGGCCTGCAGCGATGACGATCTTCAAATGGTGAGCAGGATGACTCACTTCGACTGGCAGCCCGACGGCCGGCTGATGATCGGAGGGCATGCGTACATCTCCTCCGTGGACCCGGCTGACGGCAGCCTCTCCATCCATGCGTCCTTGGTCAACGCCAGCAGCGGGGCGACAGTCGCTCTGGCGGTGGAGCGCCACTCCGACAAGTCCATCGACTGGCAGTCCAACGACAACTGGACGTCCTACGCCGAGGCAGGATTCAGTGCTGTCATCGATCCGGCCGTGATGTTGGCAGACGATGAGGCCACGGCGCCCGCCAACTGGCACGTCCTCCTGACTGTCAGCGCCGGCGGCCGGACAATCGCAGCGCCGTTGAGGCTCCGTGACCTGACCGGGTCCACCGGGCAGTTGCCCGTGGGGCCCATGGTGGGCTCGTCCCGGATGGCAGTGGAGATGCGCGCTGCCACCACTGGCCTGACCTTCGTTCCGGTGACGCCGCTCTACGTGGCGACATCCGTGGACCTCACCGGGCGAACCCTGCGGCTGACTGTTGAAGCCGCTGACGGGGCCCCCGTTCCCGCCAAAGTATCCATCGAGAGCCGAAAGTTTGGCATCCGGAAGACTGCGACTTTCCAGGAAGTTGACGGAAACCGGGCTGTCTACGTCATCAACGTCCCGGCGCTGGGCAGTGGCGCCGGGAATACGACCGAATATGAATGGCAGCTGCGCCTGGAAAGCGGCGCCAAGGGCCCGCAGCCGGTGGCGTGGCCGGAGGGAACCGCGGAGTTGGAGTCCCGCTCGGATCAGACGCGAAGCCTCAGGCTGGGACTGACCGGTTACGGCTTCATCACCGTCGAAGAGCGCAAGAGCCGAATCATTGCTTCGACCGTCGAAGTCTCAGCCGACAAGCGGACCCTGCGCATTGCAGGCACAGCGGACATGCATGTCATCCGTGCACCGCGGGTTGTCCTCTCCAGCGGGAAGGCCGTCATCCCGGCGACGGACGTTGTCCTGCAGGTCCGCACCAACGATGGAAGCAATGCGTTCACCGCCGATTTCCTGCTTCCGCAGAACCCGTGGGGCGGCGAGGAAGTGATGCCCGAGGCGGGCGCCTACAGCGTGCGGTTCGTTTCCCCGGGAGTCGCCGACACCCTCGGCCACTGGATCCCGGCGTCATCCGGTCTGCAGAAGCAGATGCCGGCAAGGATGGACGCGGACCGGCTGGAGGTAGGCGTGAGCCGCACCTCCAAAAACGGTGCGCTCACTATCCACCTGCGTCCGCCGTTCGCGGCGGACGAGGTGGGAAGGTTCGAGCAACAGACGCTGCGCACTCCGGTCACGCTGGCCGGGAGCAATGAACTCAAGGACGCCGTTCTGTTCATGTGCTTCGGCGGCCGCCGTGCCACGGACAGCCCGCGACGCCTTCTGGAAGAGTTCCAGCGCAGGAGCAGCCAGTGGCCGATGTACTGGGCCGTCGCTGATTTCTCGGTGCCAGTGCCGGCCGGAACCGAACCGGTGCTGATCGGCTCCCGCCTTTGGTACCAGCTCCTGACCGAGTCCCGGATCCTGATCAACAACAACAATTTCCCGTTCTACTTCCGTAAGCGCGAAGGTCAGGTCTACATCCAGACCTGGCATGGCACTCCGCTCAAGAAGCTGGGCAACGACGTCGCGCGGACGAGCTTCTCCCTCTCCTACTGGAACCTCATGTGGCGCGAGGCGGAGTACTGGGATGCCCTCCTGGCGCAGAATGAATACGCCGCCGGGGTCCTTGCAAATTGCTTCGGCTTCGAAGGGCGGGTAGTAACCGAGGGCTATCCCCGCAATGACAGCCTTACCCCCGAACGGATGGAACAGAGCCGGGCCGCCATCCGGACCAAGCTGGGCATCCCCGAGTGCAAGACCGCGATTCTTTATGCTCCCACCTGGCGCGACGATGCAAAGAACGCCTCCAGGCAGTACGAGATGGTCACGTACCTCGATTTCGAAAAAGCCCAGCAGCAGCTGGGCAGTGATTACGTGCTGCTCCTGCGCGGACACCACAACATCGCAAGCCAGCGGCAGACGGCGGCCAACAAGTTTGTGATCGATGTGACCGAGTACCCGGAGGTCAACGACCTCTACACCGCCGCAGACATCCTGGTGAACGATTATTCGTCCGTCATGTTCGATTTTTGCGTGACGGGCAAGCCGATCATCTTCCTGACCCCGGACATCGCGCAGTACCGTGACTCGACCCGCGGCTTCTACTTCGATCTTGAGGGAAAGGCTCCGGGCCCACTCCTCAGCACGACGGAGGAAGTCGTTCATTCCATCCAGAACATCACGGACGTCTCCCGCCAGTTCGCCCCGAAATACGAAACGTTCGTCAAGATGTTCGCGCCCTACTGCGACGGGCAGGCGACGGCGCGCGTGTTCGATGCCCTCTGGCCGAATGGCCCGAGCGAACCGCTGATGGTGGGCACTGACAGCTCACCGTCCCTCCGCGAGAACTAGTCGCACCCGACAGCACAGGAATACCGGAATGGCCACCGCCAGCCGGTCATGCCACACGGCAGCAACCAATTTAGGACCCATTACAAATGAGCCCAGCGCAAAACACGATTGAACATGGCCTGCTTCTCGAGGAAAAGATGGAGTGGGAGACGGCCGTCGAGGTCTACACCGCCCTGCTCGCCGGGGCAGCAGGCGCCGACGCCGAACTGGCATTCCGTCTTGGGCATGCCCACTTCCACCTCGGGCAGTTCGATCAGGCTGCGACGCACCTCCAAACAGCTACGTCGCTGCAACATGGCATGGCTTCATGGCACTACCGGCTCGGTTACGTCCAGGAACAGTTGGGGCTCTTGGCGGACGCTGCCGAAAACTACGTCATTGCACTTGAGCTGGAGCCACACCGGGACCGCTGGCAGCGAAGGCTAAGCGCCGTGCGGGCTGCATACGCTATATCTGAGCCGGAACTGGCCCTTGTCCTGGCACAGCGACGGAACCCTGACTACCACTCGGAAAAGCTCACACGTCTTCGGGAAAACAAAGGCCCATTGTGGCAGGAACTGGAAATTCTGACTGCTGGAAAAGAAGCCCATGAAGGCAATGCCGCATGGCTTGCCCAGCTCGGGGCTGCACAGTTCGGCATGAAACGCTTCGGGGAGGCTGCGGCGACCTACGCCGAAGCTAACGCAATTCTTCCAGGGAACGCCGAATGGTATTTCTACGAGGGACACGCCAATGCTCTCAGTGGCCAGACCCAAAAAGCCGACGAAGCGTACGCCCTGGCCGTTAGTCACGATAAGAATTTCAAATCAGACGTCGTGGGTATCGGTGCATTCTTCCAGAAAAAGGGCGCGTGGGTAGAGGCRCTGGGACATTACCAGGATCAGCTGCGCAGGCAACCGGCCAATGCCGAGGTGGCCTACCGGGTCGGGCTGGCATTTGACCGGTGCTACCGATGGGCCGAGGCGGCTAAAGCGTACGAAGATGCAATCACACTCAAGCCGGATGTCCCGTACTGGCACTATAAGTTGGGGCTTGCCCGTGAGCGCAACTTCCAGTGGCTTGAAGCCGGAGAAGCCTACGGGGACGCGTGGCGGCTGGATGCATCCAAGAAATATTGGGCGTATCGAGCCGGCTACGCATTGGAGACAGCCGGTCGGGCCGAGCAGGCGTGTGAGTATTACCTGGTCTCAGCGTCCTACCCGGTGCCGCCGTCGCCCGCCGGCAGCCCAAACGCCGCAGAGGATAGTGACGGGTCACACCTCAAGGATTTACTGCACCAAATGGTGCCGGCACTGGCGGCGAAACAGTCGTCCGAGATTATGCAGCGTGCCGGCGACTTTTCCGCCCTGCTCGGCGCCTGGGACAGCGCAGAATCCGCGTTCGCTGAGTCCGTTGCCCGGAACAATGACTTCAGTCCCCGCTCCTTTTACTATCTCGGCGTCGCGCGCCACCGGATCGGGGACTTCACATCCGCCTGTGCTGCCTTCCGTCAAATGCGGATCTTCAAGACATCAGATGGCATCGACGTCGAAAGCTACCTGAAGAACAAGGCTCAGAAGAACAGCCTGGAGTACGTTGAGTACTACGAGACCCTTCCGCTGGAGCCGAAAATCATCCTGTGGGAAAGCAACCACGGCTCCTCCATAGGGTGCCACCCCCTGGCACTTTTCGACGAGGTCTGCTCCGATCCGCGTTACCAGGAATTCAGTCACTACTGGGCCATTAACAATGAGGACAACATCCCCGATCGTCTCCGGGGCCGAAAGAATGTGAGGTTTGTCCAGACAAACTCGGACTTGTACAAGAGAGTCCTGTCCTCAGCCGCACACCTCGTGAACAATGTGTCGTTTCCGCCGTATTTCATCCGCAAGGATGGCCAGAAGTACCTCAACACCTGGCATGGGACACCGTTGAAGACCCTGGGCCGGGATATGGCCGGCGGTCCCGTCGCCCACGCCAACATCGCCAGGAACTTCCTGCAGTCAACCCACATGATGAGTCCGAACCGCCACACGTCCCAGGCCTTGATCCAGCGCCACGACATTGAGGGCCTTTTCCGGGGCAAGATTGCGGTCACAGGCTCACCACGAATTGACGGCCTGGTAAACGCTGACGAGTCCAAACGCCTTCAATTGCGGTCCCAGCTGGGCATCGCCGCGGATGACTCGAAGCCGGTGGTTCTCTACGCTCCCACCTGGCGCGGCGCCTCGGACGACAGATTCGTCGACGCCAGCAAACTTCAGGAAGACCTCGCCGCCATGCGCGGAGCCAACCATCACTTGTTTTTCCGGGCCCACCGCCTCACGGAGGGACTCCTCGACGGATTCGATGCCGGCTCCTCGATTGTCCCCGGTGATATCGACACGAATGACCTGCTTTCCGCGGTGGACGTGCTCATCACGGACTATTCGAGCATCTTCTTCGACTTCCTCCCCACGGGCCGGCCTATCGTCTTCTATACCTTCGATCTGGACGACTACTCACAGGACCGCGGTCTCTACTTCGACATGGAGGAGATGCCCGGCACCCTCGTGCGGGAAAGGTCGGATCTCGCGGCAAGCATCCAGAATTCGCTGACTAGTGATCCGGTCTCCGATCCTCGGTATCTGGCTGCCAAGGATCAGTTCTGCCCCTGGGAGGATGGCAACTCCGCCAAGAGAGTGGTCCGGTTCTTCCTCGAGGACGACCCCGACGGACTGGCTGATGAACCTGCCGAGGAGAAGACCACTCTCCTGTTCCACCACGGACTGCTCCCTAACGGCATTGCAACGTCCTTTCGGAACTTGGTCTCCAGTCTGGACACCTCGCGTTTCCGTGCCGTCCTGGTAGTTGAACCTGCAGTCCTGGCAGCCAATCCCGCGAGGCTGGAAAAATTCCGGGAACTGCCTGACCACGTCCAGATCATCGGCAAGGTCGGTGTCCAGTCCCACACACCGGAGGAACGCTGGATCGCGCGAAAGTTGACGGCGAACCTGGACCTGCCTTCAGCGGCACAGTGGCAGATTTATCGTTCGTCCTTTGCCCGTGAATTCCGTCGAATCTTCAGTGACAGCCAGTTTGATTCGGTCATCGAGTTCGACGGGTATGCGCCGTACTGGTCAAGTTTGGTGGCCTATGGTCCGGACCATGCGCATAAATCGATTTACATGCACAACGACATGGCCAACGAAAAGCTGATGAAGTTCCCCGTGCTGGAAATCATTTTCCGGCTGTACCGTGATTTCGACGCGCTCATCTCCGTGGCGTCCAGCGTTTCCGACAGGAACCGCCGCGAATTGGCCGGACCCTACGCCCTCGAGAGCACAGCGTTCACCCACTGCGATAACCAGATCGACCCGGGCCAGGTTAACAAGGGAGCCGCGGAACCCCTCGACAGCGACATCGCCGAGTGGTTCGAGGGCGGACTCTACAACTTCATCGCAATTGGTCGGTTGTCCCCGGAAAAGGACCATCGAAAACTGATCAGGGCCTTCGTGCGTTTCCACGACTCCCATCCCGGAGCCAGGCTCATGATCGTCGGTGACGGGCCCCTCCGCTATGAACTCGAGAAGCTGATCGTCGGCCAGAAGGCTTCCGACTACATCTGGCTGGCCGGCCAGCGGGCGAATCCGTACCCGGCGCTGAAGCACGCCCATTGCTTCGTCCTGTCATCTCTCCACGAGGGCCAACCTATGGTCCTCTTTGAGGCCATGATTTTGGGTGTTTCGATTGTCTGCACCGAGATGCCTGGACCGCGGGATGTCCTGCAGGACCGCTATGGCCTGATTGTGGAGAACTCGGAGGACGGTCTGCTTGCGGGGCTGGCAGCAGCCGAGCGTGGCGAGCTTCCCCATGAACACTTTGATCCTTCGACCTACGTTGCGAGCGCGCTGAACCAGTTCTTGACCCACAATCTCACTGAAGGGGACCCGGCCAGGGTCTAATTGGATTGCGGCAGGCCGCGACCACGATACTGTCAGTAGCGAAGTTCCCGGAAGGAATGAGAAGTCCACATGAAGTTGGTTAGTCCCTATACATCCTCCGCGCGTCCCGTAAACTTCAAGTTTCGAGCCGCGCGGAAGGGGGCTAAGCACCTCATTGTCATATTTACCTCCATCCGCGCCGATAGAAGTTGGCTTGACTTCGACCACGACGGTCCACTGCTGGCCCACAACAGGGCCAATCTCCTTTGGATCTACGACGACTTTGGCGCGGAATATTCCTATTACCTGACAGAGAATCGTAACTTCGAAATCGAGGTGGCGGTTTCGCAGCTCATCGCTGAAGTAATAGATCAACTGGGCCTGAGCAGCAGCGACTGCACGATGGTGGGGATGTCCAAGGGCGGTTCGGCCGCACTGCGTCTTGGAATTAGGTGCAATGCCAAGAATATTTTGGCCCTAACACCCCAGCTCGCCATAGGCTCCTACCTGTTGAATCGAAAAAGAACAGCGATCATCGAGTACATGAGCGGCAATACGCTCGCGACGGACATCGAGTGGCTGAATTCATTAGTTCCGGAAGTTGTCCGGTCCGACTCCAACAGAGATCGAAACATATACCTGATCACTTCTCCGTACGATCCCCATTGCATAGATTATCTCGATGAGGTTCTGCCTTATTTCCGCCGTTACTCGAATTTTAGTCTCATTTCGACAGCGTCAGATCTGACCCGAAATCATCTTCAGACGCTCCACTACAATGTTCCGTTCGTCGTTTCCCTCCTAACAATACTTGCCGAGGGACTTGCACCACGGTTTGGAGAGGATTCCAACGGGTTTGGTTTTGACGGAAGCGGCCACAGGGACAAACACTTCAAGCTCGGTCCAAAACACGGAGGACTCCTGGCGGGCCCCGGATAGAAATAATCCAAAGAAGTTTATTCGCGGAGCTGGAAACCAGGCGCGAAGAACCGTCTGGTCGATTTGAAGAATTTTCACATGCGGAGAGAGAACGAACGCTGTCCATGGCGCGCAAACAAAATGTTCGGATGGTTGTAGAGCCATCCTCAATCAYGATGGCCGGGGCGACTCCTCTGGTGCGATCCGCGCCCAGGCCCCTCAATCAGAGACAACACAGCTACAGTGAGGAATTCGATTCTACGACCCTCTTTTACGACGTCTTTCAATCCGATGATAGAATCGTGCTTTCTGGACCACCGCTCCTCAATTTGAAGGCGGCGCTTGATCGCGCTGAATTCACTGACGACAGTGGCCGTATTCTTCCGGCGCATCTTGAAGATATGGACCGCACGCAACGGTCATTTCTTCAGTCGCCGCAGGGATCCACGTTCATTTCGATCTTGTCGGATGAATTCTCGATTTCTACTTCCGTAGGCCCCGACCTGCGAGAAGTTTTCGCCGGGTTGAATGTCCTGTTCACGAAGTCTAGAGACAACCACTTGATCTGGATCCGCGATTGGGCGGAATTCCACGTCAAGCACCATGGCATCACCGGCCTGCTGATTTACGATAACGGGTCGACTGCCTACTCACCTGAGGAAGTCCTGCAGACTGTCGGATCCGTTGACGGGCTCACGTCAGTAGTAGTCGTGCGCTGGCCTTTCAAGTTCGGCCCCCAGGGCGGCGGTTGGGACGGGTTGAACGATGCCCCTTGGGACTCGGATTTCTGTGAATACGGGATTATGGAACACGCACGGTGGAGATTTCTCCCCTCGGCCAAAGCAGTCATCAACGCAGATGTCGACGAGTTGGTCCTGGCCAACGACAGGAAATCCGTTTTCGACGTGCTGGACTCCTCGTCGGCTCCGGTGCTCCGGTACCCCGGCCGATGGATCGAAAAGACGTCGGCCGTGCCCGGACGCGTCCCCCGGCATTCGGACTTTTCCACCTATGACATTTCGAGGGGGAACGCTACTGCCAAGTGGGCAGCAAGGCCTGCCGATATCCCCGAAGTAGCACAGTGGAAAACACATGGCGTCCCGGGCGCCGACACCACAGAGACCACAGACGTGATGCACCGACACTTCATGGCCATTAGTTCTGACTGGAAGCGGTCTCGAACGGGCACGCGAAAGTTCACGCCAAGTAATCAAAGGACCGATCAAGCCCTCGTAGATGCGGTGAGGCATGCCTTTGACCTGGATTCAGCTGAGGTTGACGGTCCAGTCGCTGCGGATAGTCCCATGCTGGTGGTCCCCCACAAAACCCTGGTTGCACTTCAGGCGATACTGGAGCAGGACAAGACACTCGGTTTGCATGCCACAAAGCTATGGTTCTATTCCACTCGCTGCCTGGTCCTGGACATGGAATGGAGCCGTCGGCGAGTCGCGATCGATATGGTACTGACCGACGATGACATCGTTGTCAAGTTGCATGCCAGAGATGCGGTCGGCCAGAAGCTACTGGAGAGAGTGGTTTCCCAAACCGGCTGCCTTTTTAGGTCGGGGAAATATATCGTCGCGCGAGTTCGACTTGAGGCGGTTCCGAGCGCGACTGCTTCGGCGCTTCTCCGGATTATCAATAATCTTTATGTGAGGGGCCAGGAGCCGGACGACAATCCCGCTGTCGGACTCGTGGCTGAGGGCCTAGCTTCCAACTAGCTCATCAGCGGAAAAGATCGAAGGGACGGTKTCCGGAATCTCGTTCATTTGGAGATGCTTGCGGACCCAATTGATTTTTTCGCGATGAACCGTGGCCGGCGACCCCAGGGCGAGAGTGAACGGCGGGACTGGACGCGACCGTGTGACAACACTTCGTGCCCCGATCACGCACCCGCTGCCGATCGTAGAGCCAGGCATCACGAAAACTTCCTGGCCTATCCACACATGGTCACCGACCGTGATGGACTCGGAATGGTTGATGCGCTCACCCGTGACGCCGTCATAGATCGGGTGGGAATCGTCAGCGCGGATGCGGCACTGGTTGGCGATCAGCACATCATCGCCGAACGTAATGTTTGCGCCTTCCGCCGTCGTTATCTGCAGGTCAAACCCGCTGTAAAACTTGTCGCCCATTGAAACAGTGCAGTCCAGGCCCAAGGTGATCCGGCCCCGGTACCAGGCCCACACCCCCATCGTCACCGATGAGTTGTCCCGGTGAAAAACAATTGATCCGCCGAACTTGGATCCGCTTCCAAAGACGACCAGGCAATTGGAGCCCTTGAACTCTATCGAGGCGCCAGGGGAGCAAGCGGGCGACCCTACAATTCTGTTCCCTTTTGCGTCCGAGTACTCCCGGATGTCCTGGCCCTTCAGTATTACCGTCATTGCTGTCCCTCAGTGTCTCTAATGCCCGCTCTCTGGACCATCAGCAACCTTACCGCAGTGCGGTCCCAGGCACGTGCTGGCCGAAGGAGAATGGGAGTCGGCAAACCTCAGGTGAAACGCAGTTTTTCCGCAATATGGCCCGCGAATGGTCAACGAGCACTTATCATCCAAGAGCAGGGTGTGAGCAATTGAGGGCTAAATCACAGTATGGCCTTGCGCGTTGTGCTGATGGATTAGCGCGTGCCAGACTATGGTGTCCCACAGCACCTTGCATCGCCTAAGCGCAGCATTTACTCGCACCGTCTCGTGCCTTTCTGGTGCCAACGTCCCATTGATAAGGTCTCGCATGCCAACAAACAGTCGCGGCTCAACGTTTCGTCTTCGTCCGCTCTCTATTCTGATCATGGCAATACTCCTCCTTCCTTTGGGCGCCGCCGGTGCAAATGCCGCCACTCCGGCCCCATCTGGTCTCAAGTCGCCCGCTCAAACAAGCACGTCCGTCTTCCTTTCCTGGAACGCTGTTAGCGGCGCGCCGAGATATCGTGTCCAGTACTCCGCCAAAGCCGACTTTTCGGACTCGACCTACAACCGGTACACAACCACTTCCACCGAGATGCGCGGACTTAAAAGCAACACCACCTATTACTTTCGGGTCAGGGTCATCTCTGCGGACGGCACTACGAATCTAAGCCCGTATTCAGCCTCCATAACCGCCAAAACAAAGGCTGCACTCGTGATAGCCCCCGTGGTCAATCCACTAACGATTGCAAGCTACAACGTGAAGTGTGCCAACTGCTTCGCGGGAGCCGCCAATGAACTGACGTGGGCTGGTCGCCGGGCCTCCGTCGTCGCCAATATCAAGGCGCAAATGCCAGACGTGATGGGTGTACAGGAAGCTTCCCAGGGGTGGCTCAAGGATGACTCAAGGCCAGGTGGGGTCTCCCAATTTGAGGATCTCCAAGAGCGGCTCCAGGCGGCCGGCGCCAACTACCAGCTGGCCAATAACAAGCGCAATAACTGCGTGAAGGACACTACGCCCACTGCCTGCGTGTACGCCGATAAGGGCGCTTCGCAGGGCACGAAGCTTTTCTACAATGCTTCCAAGGTGTCCCTGGTCAGCCAGGGTTCCCTGGCACTTCCGGTAATCCGGGCAACAGACAACCCCCGCTACTTGGCCTGGGGCATCTTCACCCAAAAGTCGACAAACAAGAAATTCTTTGTCGGCGACACGCACCTGGAGCCCGGCGGCGGAACTGACCTCCAGGATCTGCGTAAGCGGCAGACACAAGCCATCACAGCGGAAGTCAAGAAACGGAATCCCAGCAACTTCCCCGTGCTCTTGACCGGTGACTTGAACTCGCACAAGTGGACAGCACCGACAAATGCCCCTTACGACGTCCTGACTGCAGCCGGATATATTGATCCGCTCGGCAACACGTATGCCTCCGATCTGCCCAGTGGAACGGCGACAGCTGAGAAGACGGTGGGTGCGAACTACGACAGCTTCAACGCTTTCAACCGTCTCGCGAACGCGCGCAACTCATGGGGCAACGGCACCTACTTGGACTATATCTTCACGTCCAAGATGCGCGTGGTCGAGTGGCGCACTGTGGTCAATGTCGATTCGAGTGGGAACTTCATCGGCACCATTCCCTCTGACCACAACATGGTCAAAGCGACAGTCCAGCTCCCCTAGGAGACAGTTCC
>NZ_JBFTZL010000024.1:0-30181 GCF_056406825.1 Arthrobacter sp. P1_A5
CCTCGATGATGTTGGCCATTCACCCATGGTGGAGCCGCACTCTGCGCCCTGGAAGCCGGATCCTGCACTATGTGGAAAACTGCACCAGCCGGATGGGGGCGGTGCTGGACAGGTACGACCCTGAGGGCGGGGCATGTCCCGCGCACCAACCCAGGGCCGGACATAATGCCATTGCGCCCACTCGAGCGATCGAAAAATGGGCATGTCCCGTGGGGAGCCGGGCAGGGCGGTCCGGTCCTGGCCCGTCGTCACCGGTCCTGGCCGCTCGGCCTCCTGTAGCGCCGGCACCAGGCGAGCATGGCCACGGTGATGCCTGCGATGCCGAAGACCCAGATATTGCCCGCGGCGTCGCCGATGACCAGGCGCTTGCCCGCTTCCAGGGTGGACCACCAGCCAATCAGCGCGTAGCAGAGGACTCCGCAAGCCGCCGTCGGGGTGACAGAACGGAATGCCGCCCCCAGCCACAGCTGGACTGAGCCCAGCAGCACGAGCGCAGCGACGGCGCCCCACGGGACGTCCAATCCGCCCAGGACCAGATCGTGGCGGTGCAGGGCKGTGCCRGCCAGRGCAACAAARAGAGCTGCCGGCACGGCGGCGGCAATRCCGCCTGCCRTGCCGGCAGCTCTYTTAMTCACGTTGYRGCYGAAGCCCGGAGACCGGGATCAGRCCTTGGCGCGGGCGCGGTTGGCCTTGGCRCGCTCGTTGGTGTCCAGGATGACCTTGCGGATGCGGATTGAATCCGGGGTAACCTCAACGCACTCGTCTTCGCGGGCAAATTCGAGGGACTCTTCGAGGGTCAGGTCGCGCGGGGGCGTCAGGTTCTCGAAGGTGTCCGAGGAAGCTGCACGCATGTTGGTGAGCTTCTTTTCCTTCGTGATGTTCACGTCCATGTCGTCGGCGCGGGAGTTCTCGCCCACGATCATGCCCTCGTACACCTCGGAGGTGGGCTTGACGAAGAAGGATCCGCGTTCCTGCAGGTTGATCATGGCGAACGGGGTCACAACACCGGCGCGGTCGGCGATCATCGAACCGTTGGTGCGGTATTCGATGGGGCCGGCCCACGGCTCGTAGCCTTCGGAGATGGAGGCGGCGATGCCGGCGCCGCGGGTGTCCGTGAGGAACTTGGTGCGGAACCCGATCAGGCCGCGGGCCGGAACGATGAACTCCATGCGGCACCAGCCGGTGCCGTGGTTGGCCATGTTGGTCATGCGGCCCTTGCGGGCGGCCATCAGCTGGGTGACGGCGCCGAGGTACTCTTCCGGCACGTCGATGGTCATGTGTTCCATCGGCTCGTGGACCTTGCCGTCGACGGTCTTGGTAACCACCTGCGGCTTGCCGACGGTCAGCTCAAAGCCTTCGCGGCGCATCTGCTCGACCAGGATGGCCAGTGCAAGCTCGCCACGGCCCTGGACTTCCCAGGCGTCGGGACGCTCGGTGGGGAGAACCTTGATGGAGACGTTACCGATCAGTTCCTTGTCGAGGCGGTCCTTGACCTGGCGGGCCGTGACCTTGGCGCCCTTGACCTTGCCGGCCAGCGGCGAGGTGTTGATACCGATGGTCATGGAGATGGCCGGGTCGTCAACAGTGATCAGCGGCAGCGGCTGCGGGTTCTCGGCGTCGGTCAGGGTCTCACCGATGGTGATCTCCTCGATGCCGGCGACGGCGACGATCTCGCCCGGGCCAGCGGACTCAGCGGGGACGCGGTCCAGTGCCTTGGTCGCGAGAAGTTCGGTGATCTTGACGTTCTTGAGCTCGCCGTTGGCGCGTGCCCAGGCCACGGTCTGGCCCTTGCGCAGGGTGCCGTTGTAGATGCGCAGCAGCGCCAGGCGGCCCAGGAACGGTGAGGCGTCCAGGTTGGTGACGTGTGCCTGCAGGACACCGTTCGGGTTGTAGGTCGGGGCCGGGATGTGCTCGATGATGGCCCGGAAGAGCGGCTCGAGGTCTTCGTTTTCCGGGGCGCTGCCGTCGGCGGGCTGCTCGAGGGAGGCGCGGCCGACCTTGGCGGCGGCGTAAACAACCGGCACGTTCAGGATCTTGTCCAGGTCGAGGTCCGGAACTTCGTCGGCGAGGTCGGAGGCCAGGCCCAGGAGCAGGTCCATGGATTCGTGGACAACTTCTTCGATCCGCGCGTCGGGGCGGTCGGTCTTGTTGACCAGAAGGATCACGGGCAGGTGCGCGGCGAGGGCCTTGCGCAGCACGAAGCGGGTCTGGGGCAGCGGGCCCTCAGAGGCATCGACGAGGAGGACGACGCCGTCGACCATGGACAGGCCGCGCTCGACCTCGCCACCGAAGTCGGCGTGGCCGGGGGTGTCGATGACGTTGATGGTGATGGTTTCGCCGTTGGAGGACGGTCCGTTGTAGGCCACCGTGGTGTTCTTGGCCAGGATGGTGATGCCCTTTTCGCGCTCCAGGTCACCGGAGTCCATGACGCGGTCTTCGAGGTGGTTGTGCTCGGCAAAGGAGTTGGTCTGCTTGAGCATGGCGTCGACCAGCGTGGTCTTGCCGTGGTCAACGTGGGCCACGATCGCGACGTTGCGCAGGTCACTGCGCGATGCAGTGGCTACCGCGGTGTTGGTGGTGGTTTCAGACATGCGTTATTGCTCGATTCAGTGGTGAAGTCAGCTGTGGTATCGCGACATTTCCAACCGGAACGCACGACAGATAAGTCCCTTTGGCACAGGGCACCTACTACCATTCTAAACGCTAGGTCATTTATTGGCCTAAAATGCGGATCGGCGACCAGCGTCCGCGCTGTCGCCAGAGCAGGACGGGCGCACGGAAGTGGTCTATTACGTGTGAGTAAAGTCACTGGATTTTCCAGCGCCCATGCACCATCATTGCTCTGATAGCAGCAAGCAAGCCCGGAGACATTCATGCGAAACGCCTCGGCCCTGTCCCGCTTCGTCGCAATGATGATCGCCACCGGCGTCGTTCTTGGCGGCTGCGGACAGACCTCTTATTCACCTGCCCCCGACGCGGGCTCTTCCGACGCGGGCTCTTCCGACGCGGGATCATCAGAGGCGGGAGCTGTGGGCACGCCGCTGACCGGCGGCGGGGCCGGAGCGGCCGTCGGCGCGGGAGTGCCGGTCGCGGCCGGGTCCGCGGCGAAGACGCGCATCGGGTCCGCCATCGACCCCGCCGCCCTGCCGAGCGGCTCGACCTACCGCAATCCTGCCAACGGCCGCAACGAGATCATCGTCAAGGACACCAGCAATGTCGCCGTGCTGATTGGCGACTCGCAATCGGAACCTTCCTACGGCTGGCCCAGGCAAGGTCTGGCCGCTGCTGGGTACAAAGTCTTCTTCTGTGGCCGGGGCGGCACCGGTTTCGTGGCGTCCAACGGCAGGACCGGCAACTACATCGACGCGCTTCAGCGCGGCGACTGGAAACTCCCGTACGGCACTCCTCCCCTCGTGGTGATCGAAGGCGGCGGGAACGATGCCGCACGCGGCGCCTCCGACGCGCAGATCGTCTCCAACGCGGAACGGCTGATCGCCAGCATCCAGCAGCGTTACCCCGCGGCCCGGATACTCATGGTCGGCACACTCGGGCGCGGCGCCCACTACGGCGGAGGACGCCGGAGCGAGGTGGACGCGCTTCTGGGGCGGGTGGCGGACCAGCACGGGCTGCCGTTCGTCAGCGCAGGCGACTGGCTCACCCGGTACAACCTGACGGGCTCGATGGCGGACCGGGTCCACCTGAACCGGCAGGGCCACGCGGCCCTGGGCGCCGTTTTCGGCCAGCGGCTGCAGTCACTGGGGTTTGACTACGCTGACCCCGCCATGCTCGCCGGTTTGTCCCACTAACGCAGGTTTGTCCCACCGGCGCACGTCCCACCGGCGCAGGCGCCGCCAGCGCAGGACGGCCACAGCACAACAAAGGAGCCGGTGTCCGCCTCGAGGGGAGGACACCGGCTCCTGTACTGCCAGCTGCCAAGCGCTGCTGGCGGCGGGCTTATTCAAGCCCTCAGGAAGCGGCCGCTCAGGCCACGTCCATTTCCGGCGGCAGCATGAGGCCGGCGCCGGGGATGGCGTTGAGCAGCGCCCGGGTGTAGTCCTGCTGCGGCGACTCGAAGACGTCGTCCGTCGAGCCCGTTTCCACCAGCTTGCCCTTCTCCATGACGCACACGCGGTCAGCGATCTGCCGGACCACCGCGAGGTCGTGGGTGATGAACAGGTAGGTCAGGCCGAGCCGGGTCTGCAGTTCGGCGAGCAAGTTCAGCACCTGCGCCTGTACCAGCACATCCAGTGCCGAGACGGCCTCGTCGCAGATGATCACTTCGGGGTCCAGCGCCAGGGCGCGGGCGATCGCGACCCGCTGGCGCTGGCCGCCGGAGAGCTCGTTGGGGTACCGCTGCATGGTGGACTGCGGCAGCGCCACCTGGTCCAGCAGCTCCCGGACCTTCTTCTCGCGGCTGGCCTTGTCCCCGATCTTGTGGGTCCGCAGCGGTTCCTCGATGGTCCGGAAGATGTTGTACATCGGGTCCAGGGAACCGTACGGGTCCTGGAAGATCGGCTGTACCCGGCGCCTGAAGGCGAAGAGCTCCTTGCTGTTCAGCGTGGAGGTGTCCACGCCGTCGAAGATGATCTTGCCGGAGGTCGGCGTCAGGAGGTTCAGGACCATCTGCGCCACCGTGGACTTGCCGGAACCCGACTCCCCCACGATCGCCGTCGTGGTTCCCCGCTTGACGTTGAAGGAGATGTCGTCGACGGCGGTGAAGTCCGTGGACTTGCCCAGGCCAGAACGCAGCTTGAAGACCTTCCTGAGGTTCTGGATCTGCAGGACGTCGTCGGACTTGGCCGGCTCAACCACGCCGGTCTCGCTCGGGGCGAGCATGTCGTCGGTTTCCACGCCGAGTTCCTTGGCCGCCTGGATGCGCCGGGACGCCAGCGACGGCGCCGAGGCAACCAGCCGCTGGGTGTACGGATGCTGCGGGTTCTGCAGCAGCTCCAGCGAGGGCCCGGACTCGACAACCTGGCCGCGGTACATGACCACCACCTGGTCGGCACGCTCGGCGGCGAGGCCGAGGTCGTGCGTGATCAGCAGCACCGCGGTGCCCAGCTCCGTGGTCATCTTGTCCAGGTGATCGAGGATCTGGCGCTGCACGGTCACGTCGAGCGCCGAGGTCGGCTCGTCSGCGATGAGCAGGCGCGGCTGGCAGGCGAGCCCGATCGCGATCAGCGCGCGCTGGCGCATGCCGCCGGAGAACTCGTGGGGGTACTGCTTGGCGCGGCTGCCGGCGTCGGGCAGCCCTGCCTGGGACAGGACCTTGGCGACGTCGTCGGGGCCGCTCGGGAGTCCGTTGGCCTTCAGCGTCTCGCGGACCTGGTCGCCGATCTTCCACACCGGGTTGAGGTTGGACATCGGGTCCTGCGGGACCATTCCGATGCTGTTGCCGCGCAGTTCGATCATCCGCTTTTCGCTGGCGTTGGAGATGTCCTCGCCATCGAACAGGATCTGGCCTGCCGCGACCCGCCCGTTGCCCGGGAGCAGGCCGATAGCAGCCAGCGCGGTGGTGGACTTGCCGGAGCCCGACTCGCCCACAATCGCGACGGTTTCGCCCGGCATGACGGTGAGATGGGCGTTGCGGACGGCGTTGACCTCGCCGTTGCTGGTGGTGAACCCGATGGCCAGGTCCTTGATTTCAAGCAGCGGGCGCTCAGTGGCGTACTCAGCTTCCTGGAAGTCAACAGAGGCGCTCATGGTGTCCCCTTTCATCGCTTGCGGGCTTTGGGATCGAGGGCATCACGCAGGGCGTCGCCCAGCATGATGAAGCTCAGGACGGTGATGGACAGCGCGATGGCCGGGTAGAGCAGCGGCATCGGGTTGGAGCGGAGCGAGGCCTGAGCCGCCTGGATGTCGTTGCCCCAGGACATGACGCTGGGCGGCAGCCCGATGCCCAGGAAGGACAGCGTCGATTCGGCCACGATGAACGTGCCCAGGGAGATGGTGGCCACGACGATGATCGGGGCCAGCGAGTTCGGCATCACGTGACGCATGAGGGCGCCGAACTTCGAGACGCCCAGCGACCGGGCGGCCGTGACGAAGTCGGCGTTCCGGACCTCGATGACGGCGCCGCGGGTAATGCGGGCAATCTGCGGCCAGCCGAAGATGACCAGGATGAGCACTAGGGTCCACACGGTCTTGTTCGTACGGAACATCGGCAGCTGCATCATCACGATCGCGCCCAGGATCAGGGGCAGGGCGAAGAAGATGTCATTGATGCGGGCCAGGACCGAGTCGATCCAGCCGCCGTAATAGCCGGCGACGGCACCCAGGATGCCGCCGATCAGCAGCACTCCGATGGTGGTGAAGAGGCCCACCGTCACCGAGGACCGCGTACCGAAGATGACACGGGCGTAGACGTCGCAGCCCTGCTGGGTGAAGCCCAGCGGGTGGCCCGCGGCGGGGCCCGCGTCGGAGTTGGCCAACTGGCAGGCCTCCGACGTGGGGTCGATCTGCGAGAACATTCCCGGGAAGACGGAGACCGCGACGACCACCAGGATCAGGAACGCGGAGATGAGGAAGAGCGGCTGCTTGCGCAGGTTCTTCCAGGCCTCGCCCCACAGGCTCAGCGGTGCGGCTTCGTCCTTGACCCGGTCCGTTACCTGGAGCGGGGTCTCGGAGACATCGGCCACGAAGTGCTCGGTCCGGCGGGCCGGGCGGCGGGAATCGGCGTGCCGTGCGGTGGTGGTGTAATCAGGAGTCATAACGGATCCTCGGGTCAAGCCAGCCGTAAAGCAGGTCAACGAGCAGGTTGGACAGGCAGTAGATCAGCACCAGGACGGTGACGATCGAGACCACCGTGGGCCCTTCCCCGGACAGCACGGCCCGGTAGAGCCGGTTGCCTACGCCCGGGACGTTGAAGATGCCCTCAGTGACGATTGCGCCGCCCATCAAGGCACCGAGGTCGGCGCCCAGGAACGTAATGACGGGAATCAGGGAGTTGCGCAGGATGTGCACGCGGACCACCTGGAACCGGGAGAGGCCCTTGGCGGTGGCGGTGCGGACGTAGTCGGCGTTCATGTTTTCGATGACGGACGTGCGGGTCAGGCGCAGGACATAGGCGAACGATCCCAGTCCCAGCACGATCGCCGGCAGGATGAGGTCCGGGATGGTCGCCGCGGAGCTGACGGTCGGCTTGGCCCAGCCGAGCTGGACTCCGATGGTGAACTGCAGCAGGAAGCCCAGGACGAAGATCGGGATGCCGATCACGACCAGGGACGCGACCAGGACCGTGGCGTCAAAGAGCTTGCCCTTGCGCAGGCCGGCGATGAGGCCGAAGACGATGCCGAAAAAGGCCTCGAAGATCAGCGCCATGATGGCCAGCCGCGCCGTGACGGGGAAGACCTCGCCGAGCACAGCGGCGATGGGGCGTCCGGAGAAGTCCTGGCCGAGGTCGAACGTGAAGATGCTCTTGAGGTAAAGCAGGTATTGCATCCAGAACGGCTGGTCCAGGTGGTACTGCATGCGCAGCTTGGCTGCGACCGCCTCGTTCACCGGCTTGTCGCCGAACAGGGCCACGATGGGGTCACCGGGCAGGCTGAAGACCAGGAAATAGACCAGCAGTGTTGCGCCCAGGAAGACGGGAATCAGTTGCAGGAAACGCTTGAGGATGTATGTCGACATCAGCGAGTCACACCCTCGTTGGCAGGCATCCTGTCCAGGGATGCGGCGGAGTTGTTCATCAAAGAACCTTTTCACTATGGATGCAGGCCGGCGCCGGTTTGCTCACGGCGGCAGGGCTGCGAAAAGTTCGCCCGAAAGAGCCGGACATCAAGAAAATAAATGGGGGGAAACACGACGACGGCGGAGGCCCCAGTATGGGCGGCCCCCGCCGTCGTTTTGTTGTTACTTACCGGTTACGTTGTAGTACAGCGGGACGCCGTCCCAGCCGTAGTCGACGTTGGTGACCTTGTCGCTCCAGCCGCCCTGGGCAACCTGGTACCACAGGGGGATGGCCGGCAGGTCCGTCAGGAGGATCTCCTGGGCCTTGTTCATGGCCTTGTTGCCGTCGCTGACCGACGCGGCGTTCAGGCCGTCGGAGATGGCCTTGTCGAACGTCGGGTTGGCGTAGCTGGCGTCGTTGGAGCCGGCACCGGTCTTGTAGATCGGGCCGAGGAAGTTGTACAGCGACGGGTAGTCTGCCTGCCAGCCCGCACGGATGGAGCCGGTGAGGGTCTTGGCGGTGGCGTCGTTGCGGGCTTCCTTGAAGGTGGCGTACGGCTTGCCTTCAACCTTGATGCCGAGCGTGTTCTTGAGCTGGTTGACTACTGCCTCAACCCAGGCCTTGTGTCCGCCCTTGTCGGCGTTGTAGGCAATGGTGAACGTCTTGTTCGCGTCCCACTTCTGGATGGCGTCGGCCTTGGCCCAGGCTTCCTTGGCCTTGTCGGCGTTGAAAGTCAGGTTCTCGGCTCCGGCGATCGAGTCGCTGTAGCCGTCAAGCACGGGGGCCGTGAAGTCCTTGGCAGGCTGGCGTGCGCCGTTGAAGATCACCTTGGTGATCTCTTCGCGGTTGATCGCCATGGAGATCGCCTGGCGGCGGAGCTTGCCGGCCTCGCCGCTCCATTCCGGCAGGTATTCCGGGATGGCGATGGTCTGGTTGCCGGCGTACGGCTTGTTGATGGTGCGGTCGCCGAGGTCAGTCTTGAAGTTCTTCAGCGCGCTGGTCGGGATGGTCTGCAGGATGTCCAGGTTGTTGGACATCAGGTCCTGGTACGCGGAGTCGTCGTTCTGGTAGATCTTGAACGTCACGCCGGCGTTCTTGGCCTTGCGCGGGCCGTTGTAGTCCGGGTTCGGAACGAGCTGGATCTGCACGTTGTGCTGCCAGCCGCCGTCCGCGAGCTTGTACGGGCCGTTGCCGACCGGCTTCTCGCCGAAGCCCTTCGGGTCCTTCAGGGCACCGGAGGGAACCGGAACAAACGCGGTGTAGCCAAGGCGAAGCGGCCAGTCAGATTCCGGCTGCTTCAGTTCGACGGTGAACGTCTGGTCGTCAACGACCTTCAGGCCGGACATGGTTTCAACCGTGGAGCCTTCTGCGCTGGCTTCGTCGTAGCCCTTGATGCTTTCGAAGAAGCCACCGCTGAGCTGGGCGTTCTTGGCTGCGGCGCCGAAGTTCCAGGAATCGACGAAGGACTTGGCCGTGATGGCCTCGCCGTTCGTGAACTTCTGGCCCTTCTTGACCTTGATGGTGAAGTGCTGGCCGTCCTTGCCCTCGATGGACTCGGCGAGTTCGTTGACCGGCTTGCCGCTGGGGTCGTAGCTGACCAGACCCGCGAAGATCATGTCGATGACCTTGCCACCGCCGACTTCGTTGGTGTCGGCGGGCATGAGGGGACGCTGGGGTTCGGAGCCGTCGGCGAGGATCACTTTGCTCGTGTCGCCGCCGGTACTGCCGCTACCGGTTGCGGAGCCGCTGGCACCGCATCCGGTCAGGGCGAGGGCGGCGATAGCCACCATGCCCAGTGCTTTGGAAGTGCGCGAAAAACGCATTCCGCCTCCTATGAGTTGTGGGAGTTCGTGAGGGAAAAACTTATGCTTCCCCGTAAGCAGGCACAGGGGTATCCCCTGTGACGTGGCCTACATATGGAAGTAGCCTAGCCCTAAACCGTCCAGATGTTGGAACTCTGTTGCCAAACCGTGATCCGACAATCTCATGACGACTAACGTCAAGTGGAGGGTATTTCAAGTCACACGCTACTGACTGGTAGTATTCGCCCGCAGTGTGACCTGGGTTACTCGCGCTTAACTGGAATCCGCCGGTTTTCGCCCCCGTTCCAGCCCCCTCCGGGTAAGCCTCAGCTGGCCCCTGACAGCAGCTGCGCGCGCAGTTCGCGCCGCTCGCGCTGCTTGTCCGGATCCGGCAGCGGAACCGCCGCCAAAAGCCGCTGGGTGTAGGGCTCCTGGGGATTGCGGAGGATCTGGTCGCGGGTCCCCTGCTCCACGATCCTGCCGCGCTGCATGACACAGATCCGGTCCGCGAGCACGTCCACCACCGCGAGGTCATGGGTGACGAAGAGGCACGCGAACCCCAGTTCCTTCTGCAGGTTCTGGAACAGATCGAGCACCTTGGCCTGGACTGAGACGTCGAGGGCGGAAGTGGGCTCGTCGGCGACCATCAGCTTGGGCTTGAGCGAGAGGGCACGGGCAATCCCCACGCGCTGCTTTTGCCCGCCGGAGAGCTCGTGCGGGTAGCGGTTGCGGTAATCGCGCGGCAGCTCGACCTGGTCCAGCAGCGCCTCAATCCGCCGCTGCAGGTCGGCGCCCTTTGCGGCCCGTGCCAGGAACATCGGCTCCCCGATGCTTTCCCCGATGGGCAGCCGGGGGTTCAGGGACGACGACGGATCCTGGAACACCATGCCGACATGCCGGCGCATCTCGTGGAGCTGGCGGCCGTTCCTCTTGGCGGCGGAAATGTCCTGCCCGACTACCCGCATGGTGCCTGCCGCCACCGGCAGCAGGCCGACGGCGGCCCGGCCGATGGTGGTCTTTCCGGAGCCCGACTCGCCGACGAGACCGACCACCTGTCCGGGATAGATGACCAGGTTGGCCCCTTCCACGGCACGGAACGCCGGCACCCGGCCCTGCTTCGGGTACTCGATGGCGACATCGGTGAGCTCCAGGACCGGCTCGCCCTTCGGCTTGGCCGCCTCGGCCGCGGCGAGGGCGGCGGCGTTTTCGCGCTCGCGCCGGATCAGCTCGTCTTCAGGAATGGAGAGGATCTCGACGTGGGTCGCGGCGGCGAGGGCGGCGGTGACGTCCACGTCCGCCGTGGAATCCGCGCCGCCCTGGCCCAGATGCGGGACCGCAGCCAGCAGCGCCTTGGTGTACTCGTGCTGCGGGTTGTGGAAGATCTGCGCTGCCGTGCCCGTCTCCACGATCAGGCCCTTGCGCATGACGGCGATCCGGTCGGCGAGGTCGGCCACCACTCCCATGTCGTGGGTGATGAGGACAATGGCACTGTCCAGTTTGTTCCGCAGGTTGCGCATGAGGTCAAGGATTTCGGCCTGGACGGTCACGTCGAGGGCCGTGGTCGGCTCATCGGCAATGAGCAGCTTCGGGTCGCAGGAGAGCGACTGAGCGATCATGGCGCGCTGGCGCTGGCCGCCGGAAAGCTGGTGCGGGTAAGACCGGAAGGCTTTCTCCGGATCGGGCAGTTCGACAAGTTCCAGCATGCGCAGGGCACGGAGCCGGGCTTCTTCCGGGGAAACCTCGTTGTGCAGACGCACAGTTTCTACAATCTGCGACCCCACTGTGTACACCGGGTTCAGGGCCGTCATCGGCTCCTGGAAGATCACCGCGACGTCCTTGCCGCGCACCGCGCGGATATTGGCCTCATTGCTCCCCAGCAGCTCACGGCCGGCGAGCTTGACACTTCCTGTCACACGGCTGTTACTCGGCAGCAGGCCCAGCAGCGCCATTGAACTGGCGCTCTTTCCGGAGCCGGACTCCCCCACGATGGCGAGTACTTCGCCGGCCCGGACCTCGTAGTTCAGGCCGATCGCTGCCGGGACCCATTTCTTGTCCACGCCGAAATCCACGCTGAGATCCCGGACCTCCAGGACAGTTTCGCCTTTGCCAGGCACRGGTGACGSCGGCGGATCGAGGGTGATGAAGTCAGTCATGATGGGCTATCCTTCCGCCCGGGCCGCCGGTGCACCGGGGATTAGTGCTGCGGCTCGGAATACTGAATTATTGGGGGCATGAGCTCTACGCCGCACGCCGGAAATGTTGAAGTCTTCAAAGCACGAACCAACAAGTGGTTCGCGTTGCTGTCCTGGGCGGTGGCCGCGTTCGGTGTCGTGGTCACGGTCGTCATGGCGGGTCCGGGGGCGCTGGGCGGCATCGCCCCGCTGGCTTTCATTGCCTTCATGGGCTGGCAACTGTTCTGGATGCCGTCCGTTGTAGTCCACGATGCCGGCGTCACCCTGGAGAATCCGTTCCGCTCGATTGAGGTGCCGTGGGCAGCGCTGGTGCACGTCGATACCCGTTTTGCACTGACGCTGGTCACCGCCCGGAAGAGCTACACCTCCTGGGCCGCGCCCGCCCCCGGTATCTGGGGCGGCCGCCATGCCCGCCCGGAGGACCTCCACGGCCTGCCGGCAACCACCTACGGTCCCGGCAAGTCGGTCCGTCCGGGAGATCTGAAGACCACGGATTCCGGCCAGGCTGCCATGATGGTGCGGGCCCGGTGGCATGACCTCGTGGAAGGCGGGCAGCTCGCCGCAGGCGACGCCGCCAGCACCGCGGCAACGGTGACCGTCCGCTGGGTGGCGATTGGCGCCGTCGTACTGCTCCTGGCGGCAAGCTACCTGGCGATTACCGCCGGTTAGAGCGGTCCTGCAGGGGGGCGGCATCTACTGGCCCCGTGTTCCGTCAGCCGGCCCGTCGTTGCGGGGATCCTCAGGCGCCGGGGCGCCAAGTCCGGTGACGGTACCTGCCTGCACCGCGGCGCCCCCATGATCGGCCGCCTTCTTGGCATTGAACTTCTTCTGCCGCGGGTCAAAGGCGTCCCTCAGGCCGTCGCCGATGAAGTTGATGCTGAGGCAGATGAGCACGATGAACATGCCCGGGAACCAGAAGAGCCAGGGCCGTGTGGCGAAGGCCTGCTGGTTCTGGGAGATGAGCAGGCCCAGTGACGTGTCCGGGGCCTTGACGCCGACGCCGAGGTAGCTCAGCGCCGTCTCGGTGAGGATCGCGGCGGACATGGTCAGGGTCACGTTGACGATCAGCACGCCGACGGCGTTGGGCAGGATGTGCTTGAAGATGATCCTGGCGTTGCTGGCGCCGGAAATCCGGGCCGCATCCACGAACTCGCGTTCGCGCAGGGACAGGAATTCGCCGCGCATCAGGCGGGCCAGGGCGACCCAGCTGATCAGGCCCAGGAAGATCCCGAGGGCCAGGACGCCGTTGGTGCTGGCGAAGGAGGCGAACCAGCTTCCCTGGTCCCGGCGGCCGGCGAGGGCGGCCATGACGGCGGCCAGCAGCAGCGCGGGAATGATGATGATGACGTCGGTCAGGCGCATCAGGATGGCTTCGGACCAGCCGCGGAAGTAGCCGGAGATGGCACCGACCACGACGCCGATCAGGCCGGCGATGAGGCCGATCACGATCATGATGGTGATGGACTGCTGCGCGCCGCGCATGGTCATGGCGAAGAGGTCGCGGCCGATCCGGTCCTGGCCGAACGGATGTTCGCCCCAGGCCAGCGGCCACAGCGAGGAGGTGGGTGCGCCGCCGTTGACCAGTGGCGAGACTTGCGTGTGGTTGTACTTCCACCAGCCGGGGATTCCCAGGTAGCCCACCGAGGTGAAGGCCAGAACGAAAATGAAGGCGAACACCACGAGGCCGATAATGGCGCCGGAGTGTCCGAGGAAACGCTTCCGGACGATCTGGCCCTGGCTGAGGCCCTTGGCCTCAAGGACCGGCTCAACGCCGGCCGCGGCTGATATCCGCGAGGCTTCGTCTTCGGCCATGATTACTTCCTGCTGACTTGGCTGGCTCATGCTTTTACCCTTACGCGCGGATCCAGTGCGGAGTAGGCGAGGTCCGCGATGAGGTTGAAGACCATGGCCGTGATGGCCACGCAGATGAAGACGCCCATGACCGGGTTGGGATCGGTGTGCGCGATCCCGTCCAGGAACAGGAAGCCCATGCCGCGGACCGAGAAGACGGTTTCGGTGATGACGGCACCGCCGATCAGCGCCCCAATGTCGAAGGCCACGATCGTGGCGATCGGGATCAGGGCGTTGCGGAAGGCGTGGCGCATGATGACGGTCCGCTCGCTCAGGCCTTTGGCCCGGGCCGTTCGGATGTAGTCCATGTTCATGATTTCGAGCATCGAAGCCCGGGTGAAGCGGGTGTAGCTGGCCAGTGAAATGAGGATCAGGGCCAGGGTGGGCAGGATCAGGTGGGTAAAGGAGTCAAGGCTCAGGACCCAGAAGTCGCCCTGGATGTTCGGCGTGCTGGCACCGATGGTGGCGATCGGCCGGCCGCGCACACGGCTGTTGTTGAAGTAGCTGGGCCACGCCTGCATGTACCGGTCCAGCAGGATCAGGAATCCGACCAGGAACGAGGTGATGGCTGCCGCCCGCATGGACTGCCCACGGTCGTAGCCGCCCACCAGGTAGCCGATGCCCATGCCGATCAGGACGAAGGCGACCGCCAGGAGCACGATCATCAGGAATGTGGCCTCGTTGAGCAGCGGCTGAAGGAGGAAGTAGAACACGACTCCAACGCCGACGGCGATGAGGGCCGACTGCAGGGCCTTGCGGTTTTTCAGCCCGGCGGAGAGCAGGGTCACGGCGAACGCGATGCCGACACCGGCGATGGCGATGACCACGGGGCCCAGGCCCGGGGTCTTGAACCATTCGGTGGCGGAGAAGTAAATGAGCACCGCGGTGACGAAGCCGAAGGCGACGGCGCCGGCCAGCAGCCGGCGCCGCATGGTCCCGCCCGCCGCGACGGCTGTCACCGCGCCGACGACGACGCCAATCCCGAGGGCCGCGGGCAGCGGCACGTCGGGGTTCCGCAGGAAGTCGTTGAAGCCGATGGCGCCGAATTCCTTGAGCAGGACGGCGACCCAGAAGATCGGCAGGGAGAAGAACAGGAAGGCCATGAACGTCACGCCGTAATCCAAGGTGCTGTACTGCCGCAGGGCGGTGACGATGCCCAGGGTGATGCCGATCAGGATGGCGAGCACCGTTGCCGCGGTGACGAGGGTCAGGGTCTGGACGAGCGCGAAGCCGAGGGCCTCGGTGATGGGCTGACCGGCGATGTTCTTCCCGAGGTCACAGGAGTTGGCGAACGGAACGAGGCACTGGACAGCGCCGCCGAACCATTTGAAGTACCGCAGCGGGGCCGGGGTGTCCAGCTGCAGGAGCTCGGTCCTCGCGTCCATGAGCTGCTGCTTCTGGGGCGTGGGGTTGGCGCGGAATTCCTCGAGGGGATCGCCGGACGCCGCTGTCAGGAGATATACGAGGTAGGACGCACCGAGAAGGATGAGGGCGGCAGTCACGAGCCGCCGGAAGATGTAGGTCACCATTGGAATAGAACCTCGGAATTCGGGCCCAGGGATTGCCCGGACCGGTCGCGGAGTTTGGCCGGTTCCCGCCGATGTGGCGGCGGGACCACGGCATCGTCAGGGATGTCGCCAGAAAGGCGCCGGGACCGAAGAAGCTGTGGTCCCGACGCCTTTCCAGCAGTGTTACTTGGGGTCGCGGGCTACTTCTGCGCCCATTCCCAGAAGTTCCACCAAACGCCGGTCTGGTTCGGCATGTACTTCACACCGGTGATGCGGTCGCTGTACGCGTCCACGCCAACCGACTGGAACAGCGGCAGGCCGTAGGCCGAATCCCAGATCATCTTGTCGATCTGCGCAACGAGGCCGTCCTGTTTGCTCTTGTCGGTGGTGACAATCAGTTCGTCCATCAGCTTGTCGGCTGCGGGGTCGCTGAACTTGTTGAAGTTGGAGTCGTTGCCGGACTTGAAGATCTGCGGAACGCCGGAGACGCCGACACCCGAGTTGCTCCAGCCAAAGATGGTGGCATCGTAGCTGCCGTCACCGAGGGCCTTGCCCCAGTCAGACTTGCCGAGGCCGCCGTCGACGATCTTGAAGCCGGCCTTGGTGGCGGACTCGCTGATCAGGGAGAAAGCGTCAACACGGTTGGGGTTGTCCTTGTTGTACATGATGCGAACTTCGGGGGTGGCGCCGTTGAGGAGCTTCTTGGCACCCTCGATGTCCACACCCTGGTAGGAGGAGGAACCGTTGTTCTTGGCCGAGTCGGCGTACGGGGCCTGGTCCGGAACGAAGAGCTGGGAGTCAAGCGGTGCAGCCTTCGGATCCAGCTTCTTGACGATCTTGTCGACGATGTCCGTACGCGGGACGGCCTTCATGAACGCCTCGCGGACGTTCTTGTCGGCAAACGGGCCCGAGTAGTTCAGGTCGATGTG
Source organism: Arthrobacter sp. P1_A5 (assembly GCF_056406825.1). Taxonomy (NCBI): domain Bacteria; kingdom Bacillati; phylum Actinomycetota; class Actinomycetes; order Micrococcales; family Micrococcaceae; genus Arthrobacter; species Arthrobacter sp. P1_A5. The sequence continues at coordinate 15,952 of NZ_JBFTZL010000024.1, forward strand.
GTCGTACGCGAGCTGGTTGCCGACGTCGACCGTCACGCCCTGGCTTTCGAGTGCCTTGAGCTGCTCCACGGTGTCCGCGGATGCCTGCGGGGCGATGATGTCGGCCTCGCCGTTCTTGAGAGCCTGGACCTGGGCGGGTGCCTMACCGATGTAGCGGACGGTGATTTCGTCCAGATTGGCTTCCGGTCCCCAGTTGTAGTCCTTGTTCTTGACCATGGTCAGGGACTGGTCCTGGTTGATGGTCTTGACGAGGAACGGGCCATTGGAGAGGTACAGGCTCGGATCAGCCGGCAGGGTCTTCGTGTCAAAGCCCGTGTTCCACATGTCCGCCATAGCCTTGAGCTGGGCGTTCGCCGGCTTGGGGGCCTTGGAATCGCCGCGGGGCATGCCCTTCAACAGGTCAATGAACGCCTTGGTGTCCGCCAGGCCTGCCTTCTTGGCCAGGACGTGGGCGGGGATGTCGATGCCGGGGCCGCCGATGGCGATTTCCCAGTCCGCGAAGGGCTTGGAGTACTTCAGCGTCATGCTGCGGCCGTCGTCACCGAGTTCCGGGAAGTCGGTGAGGGCGATACCGGTGGGGTCACCGGCGTAGGAGAAGTAGGACGTTCCGGTCTTACCTTCCGCGTCGGCGTCGTTGTAGTAACCGGAGAAGGCGGCCCACTGCAGCACAAGGTCGGCCGCGGTAACAGGAGTGCCGTCGGACCACTTCACGCCGTCGTTGATGGTGTACTTCACCGTCAGCGGATCGTCAGAGACCTTTTCCATCTTGCCGAACTTCTCATTGCGGACAACGTTGAGCTTGTTGTCGATGTAGAAGAAGCCCGAGTGCGTGGCGTAGCTGACCTTTGAGTTGATGTCAGTGTTTCCATCGGCCGTGTTCGGGTTGAACGTGTTGAACGCGTTGACCTCTACTACGGTTGCCGATCCGCCTTGCTTGCTTGCTGCCGCCGCAGTGGTCGGGGTTGTCCCGCCGCTGTTGCCCGCGCAGGCGCTGAGGGCGATGGCAGCTGCTGCCGCCACGCCCACTGCTTTGGAAATACGACCCAAGCGCATTCCGCCTCCTTGTTTCTGTGGTGTGGGTGAGACCGGCGCCGAAGGCGCCAGACAGACGTCCACACTCCCCCAGCGGCAGTGTGGCCCGTCTCACATGGCATGAAGCGTAACCCCAAAGGCCGTTCGGAGCCACCAAAGTTGACTCACCGTAAAGTTCGTTATGGAGCTGCAACATTGGGCAGGTTCCGCAGGCCCAGCTTTCCCACAAAACGTTGACGGCGGCGTAACAAAAGGATAAAAGCGCCGCACACAGGAAAAGCACCGATACGAGAATCGGGGCTCCTCCAGTTAATCCTTAATTACTTGGCAGAATTACCGCGCTGCCGGGCGGCGAAGAGCCACCTTCTCATCAGTTGACCATCGCGACAGGTCGTTGGCTTGAACTTGGGACGGCGGCGGCTCGTGTCCTCACGTCCCTCAGCTGCCATCAGCCGGTTTCGAGGACAAAGAAGATAAAGGACAGGAATGCTGTCTTCTCACCGGTGAGGATGCGCGGCGGAAGGAGTTCGTGCGGCGTGTCTGGAGATGGCCCTGGTTCGCTCACGGTGGCGACGCGGTATCCCGCCGATGTGAAGGCGTTGATCATCGCGTGAAGTGGTCGGTGCCAGAAAGTCAGAACCGCAGGCTCGCCATCGAACTCGTAATCCTCCGAGTACTGCCGGATGGCGAAGTAGTCCTCGGCTGGTTGGGTGATCACGCTGACCGTGGGGTGGTTGACCGACAGGATCAGACGACCGCCCGGCTTCAGCACGCGCCGCAGTTCGGCAAGCGGCGCTGACCAGTCCTCCAGGTAGTGCAGGACCAAGGACGAGACAACGTCGTCGAAGGAGCCATCCGCGAAAGGGAGCGGCTTGCTGAGGTCGGCCAAGTAGAGATCCGCGGTTGCGCCCAGTCGCTGTCTTGCAAATTCGAGCATCGCAGGACTGGAATCGAAGCCGGTCATGATCGCGCCCTTCGCGCTCAGTGCCGCGGACAGGGGCCCGGAGCCGCACCCTGCATCCAGGACCCGGTGGCCGTCGACGTCGCCGGCGAGGCCAATCATCGCCGGCCGCTCGTAGTAGGCGTTGAGGAGGCTGGACTCGTTTTCCGCCGAGTAGCTCCCGGCAAAACTGTCATAATGGTCGGCTTTCACGGATCCTCGCTCTCGGGTAAACGCTCATGGTCAGTATGGTCGGCCCGATCCTAACAACCTGGCCGTAAAGCGCGTAAGCATCGCCCGTAGATAACAGATTCGGTTTCGTTCGTTGGATCAACGCGGTTGGTCTGTTCTGATGGTCGAAATGATTACCGTGAGCCAGAACGCCTGCCTCGATAGTTTATTGTCGGCGGGTGCAGCAAGACTGAGAACGTGAAGATTGTCCTGATACCGCCTCTGCTCTGCTCTTCTCTTGCGAGAACGTCGGCGACATTGCTGTTCTCGGAACAAGCATGGGAGGGTACGTCGCCCTTGAAGTCATCCGACAAGCGCCAGATCGCGTCACCGCTCTCGCACTCGTAAGCACGTCCGCGCGAGCCGACTCCGCGGAGCAGCTCCAAGCGCGGGCGCGCCAGTCCGTGCGCGTTGAAGGCGGCCATTTCGACGCTGTTGTCGACGCCGCCTTCCCCGGCGTCGTCGCAGCAGACAACGAATCCGACGATGCACTCCTAGCCGCCTGGCGCGCCATGACCAGCCCAGTCGGTGCACAAGCCTTTCTCCGACAGCAGCAGGCAGTCGTGCAGCGCGCCGATCTCCGCTCGATTCTGCCGTCCAGCGCCTGCCCGACTGCGATCATCCACGGAGCCCAGGACCGCCTCATCCCTCTGAACGCTGCCGAAGAAATGGCAGAAGCGCTGCCCACGTCCCGGTTCACCGTCGTCGAGGGTGCCGGCCACTCCCTGTTCCACGAGCACAGCCCGCCGCGCACGGGACGCCGTTAGCTCCTGGCTTGAGTCCGCCTCATAACCAACCGTCCGTGAAGCCCTCACCCGCTCGCAAAAGCGCTAGCCGCCAAGAACACGTGTTCTTAGCGGCTATCGCTTTTGGCCTCAAGCAGATCAGAAACTAGACGTTGAAGCGGAACTCCACGACGTTCCGTAACGAATAAACGTCTCCGCCACCAGCGGTGCACGGTCGAGGACCTGTGGATTCAGGCCGCCGTTGGCAACCGCTGGCCCGCGATCTTTCCGCAACCCGCCCGCAGCATAGAACACAAGTCTGCTTTGAACTCCCTGCGCGGCCCTCGTCACACCGCTGCGCAGGTGGTCGGCCAGACGGGTGAACGACTCGGATGTGTTCGGGTGACCCAGCTGGCGCAGCTCGTCCGCGACAACGCCGGCATGCTCAGCGGCGCGGCGATCCTAGCTCGACGGCTTCCTTGGACGGGGCCTGGATGCGTCGGGCCACCACCAGCGATGTCGCGATCGGCGCTCAGCCCTGCGTTGGGCCTCGTCCAGATAGTCCTCGCGCGCCGCATCAAAGACCTCGTGAGGAAGACTCAGCGTTGCACGGCTCAACTGGCGTCCTACCAGCAGATCGCTGATTGCCCCCGGGATCTCCCGCATCCCCCGAGCACCTTTCACGGACCGCCTGAGCTGCACGCCCTGCTCCGTGAGCCGCATCCCCCACGATGAGTCGACCTCAGCAAGGCCGGAACCGACCAGGACCGCTATTGCCGTCTCTACCCGTTCCCGGGAAGGGACGTCGGCCTGCAGCATGTCCCACCCCGGCAGCAGCGCACGGAGCGACGAGGAGCGCCTCCCATCATGCAGCAGGGTCACGAGCGTTGCAGCGTCATCCATGTCTATGCGGTCCACGCCGTTCAGGCTAGCGCACTCCGAGCCGCCACCGCCTCGGGAACAATCACCGTCTCGGAAGAACGTTAAGTTCCCCAACACTTCGGCCGAGGATTCCCGGGAGGTACCGGAGCTGACTCAGACGTTAAAGCGGAACTCCACCACGTTCCGTCGCATAATAACCTCTTCTCCAAGCGGCGGGGAGCCAGCGGGCAGCTGAGCTTGCTGCCTTAGCTGACTCTCCCTCCAGGGGTGCGGGCCCGCAGGGTCGTCCTGTGTCGGTTGGATGCACGGGCAGACTGGACGATCACGACGGTGGCCGCGGCCACAACTCCTACGAACGCCAGGCCCGCAGCGATTCTCGTCGCCCGCCGGGACATGGTGGCCGGGTTGACAGGCTCGGGGGCACCCGCGGGAGCTTCGATGACGGGCACGTCCCAATCGTTCCCGGAGGGGAAGATTCCGGGCGGAAGCTCTTCCGCCCGAAGTTCGCGGCGGGCCGCGAGGCGGTTCCGGACTTCCTGATTCGGAGCGGGCACGACGGCGTCTGCTGCGATCGCAGTGGGGAAATCAAGGAGGTAGGGCTCACCATAGAACGCTGAAGAGGCGACGGATTCTAACCACGTGGCCGGCGGTTCCGCAACGCCGCGCGCGGCGAAGGYGGACCGCAGGCTTTCTAGGATCTCGGCGAGGCTTTTGCCTTCGGAGTCCTTGCTGGCCTCGAAAATAGCAAGTTGAAGCTGCAGCTTCACATCCGCAGCAGGGTCCTTAACGGTGGGGTCCTGCCCGGTAGGGTCCACGGTGAGTGGCTCAGCATTCACGGCGCCGGCCTTGCTTGGGTCAGTGTTCATGGGCTTCCTTTCATCGTGGTTTCCCGTCCCTGGTCCCGGGTGACAGCTACCAGAAATTCTAAAGCGGTGTGGCGGTCAGCGTTATCCGCAGTCGCACTCGTTGCGTCCTCCGAGCGGCATTCTCTGTCTGCATTCCCAATAATCGACATAACAAACGGGAAGAAGCTGGCAGGGGGTCTGTTGCGGAAACCATGACACTCGTTCCTCCACAGTCAGTACCCGCCCCCTGTTCCCCGGGGCCCTGATTGGGTAGGCTCCTTTCATGGCACGACGCAGTTTTCTTCAGTGGCCGGTCGTCCGGCAGTTGAGTACGGGCGACCTCTTGGGCCGCGGTCCGGCGGTGACATCCCCGCAGACCAGGGCCATTACTCCACGGACGGTCACCGCTGACCGCGTGGTGCAGAGCGTGTGCCCGTATTGCGCCGTGGGCTGCGGACAGCTGGTCTACGTCAAGGACGAAAAGGTCGTTCAAATCGAGGGCGATCCGGATTCGCCAATATCCCGCGGCCGCTTGTGCCCCAAGGGCTCTGCCAGTGAACAGTTGGTCAACTCGCCAGGCCGTCAAACCGGTGTGCTTTACCGTGCGCCGCGCTCCACCCAGTGGCAGCACCTGGACCTGGCCACCGCCGTCGACATGGTGGCGGACCGCTTCATCGAGACCCGCCGCAGGACGTGGCAGCAAGAAGACGAGGAAGGCAGGCTGCTTCGCCGCACGATGGGGATTGCTTCGCTGGGCGGGGCAACACTCGATAACGAAGAGAACTACCTGATCAAGAAACTCTTCACGGCTGCCGGTGCGGTACAGATCGAGAACCAAGCCCGCATTTGACACTCCTCCACGGTTCCCAGTTTGGGAGCCTCGTTTGGGCGCGGTGGTGCGACGCAATCACTGCAAGACATGGCCAATGCCGACTGCATCGTCATTCAGGGCTCCAACATGGCCGAATGCCACCCGGTGGGATACCAGTGGGTTGCGGAGGCTAAGGCACGCGGGGCTAAGGTCATCCACGTCGATCCCCGCTTCACCCGTACCTCCGCCGTCGCGGACAAGCACATTCCGATCCGGGCCGGCTCTGACGTCGTCCTTCTGGGCGCCCTGATTAACTACGTCATCACCAATGACCTCTGGTTCAAGGAGTACGTCGGCGCGTACACCAATGCGGCGACGCTGGTGCATGCGGACTACCGCGATGCCGAGGACCTGGGCGGCCTGTTCTCCGGTTTCGATCCGGAAAAAAGGGCTTACGACACGTCGTCCTGGGCGTACGCGGAACAAGGTGAGGGCGCGATTCATGAGCCCGGGCCCAGCCGCGAACACGGCGCCGAAGCGTCCGCCCGTGCTGCCGCCGACACCTTCGGCAGTGGCGGGCCGCCGCTGGAGCATGCCGAAGTTCAGCGGGACGACACCCTGCAAGACCCCCGGACGGTCTTCCAGATCGTCAAGCGGCATTATGCCCGGTACACCCCGGAGATGGTCCGGGACATGTGCGGCATCAAAGTGGCGGATTTCGAGTATCTTGCCCGCAGCATCACGGAAAACTCGGGACGCGACCGGACTACCTGCTTTGCCTACGCGGTGGGTTGGACTCAGCACTCCTTGGGAGCGCAGTTCATCCGGGCCGCGGCGATCCTTCAGCTATTGCTGGGAAACGTGGGGCGCCCCGGCGGCGGGATCATGGCCCTTCGCGGCCATGCCAGCATCCAGGGGTCCACCGACATCCCCACATTGTTCAACCTGCTACCCGGCTACCTGCCGATGCCCAGTGCCGGCCGCCACGACAGCCTCAGTGAATATCTGGCAGCCGTCGGGTCAAAACAGCAAAAGGGCTTTTGGGCCGACGCCGACGCCTACACCGTCAGCCTCCTGAAGGCCTGGTGGGGTGAAGCCGCGACCGCGGACAACGACTGGGCCTATGATTACCTTCCGCGGCTGACGGGGGCGCACGGCACATATGAGACCACTATGAGCATGCTCAAGGACGAGGTGGAGGGCTACTTCATCCTTGGACAGAACCCCGCAGTGGGCTCGGCCAACGGCCGGCTGCAACGGCTTGGCATGTCCCATCTGAAGTGGCTGGTGGTGCGTGACCTGAACATGATCGAGTCGGCCACCTGGTGGAAGGACGGCCCGGAGATCGAATCCGGCGAACTGCGCACCGAGGACATCGAGACCGAAGTCTTCTTCCTGCCCGCAGCCACCCATGTGGAGAAAGCCGGCTCGTTCACGCAGACCCAGCGTCTGCTGCAGTGGCGGCACCAGGCGGTGGCACCGCCCGGGGAGTGCCAGAGCGAACTGCAGTTCTTCTTCGAGCTAGGCCAACGGATCCGGGCGAAGCTGGCTGGCTCCGAGGACGAGCGGGACCGTCCGCTGCTCGACCTGACCTGGGACTATCCCACGGATGAGCACGGCGATCCGGATGCCGAGGCTGTGCTTGCGGAGATCAACGGCCGCCAACTGGCTGGACCGGACGCCGGTAAGCCCCTCTCCGCCTACACCGAACTTCGCGCCGACGGTTCCACGGCCGCTGGCTGTTGGATCTACACCGGTGTTTACGCTGGTGGCTCCAACCACGCTGCCAACCGTAAGCCTGGTCAGGAACAAGGGCCCGTGGCTTCGGAATGGGGCTGGGCATGGCCGGCCAACCGCCGGGTCCTCTACAACCGTGCGTCCGCGGATCCCGCCGGTAAGCCGTGGAGCGAGCGGAAGAAATACATCTGGTGGGACCAGGAGCAAGGAAAGTGGGTCGGCGACGACGTTCCCGATTTCCCGGTGGACCGGGCTCCGGGAAGCCAGCCCGACCCGGCCCTCGGCGGCCCTGCAGCCCTTAGCGGAGATGACCCCTTCATCATGCAGGCCGACGGCAAGGGCTGGCTGTTCGCCCCGAAGGGCCTTGTGGATGGGCCCCTTCCCACCCACTACGAGGCTCAGGAATCCCCCGTGGCCAACGCGCTCTACCCGCAGCAGCAGAGTCCGGCGCGGTTGGTGTTCCCGCACGCGGGCAACTTCAGTGCGCCAAGTGCCGGTACTCCCGGCGCCGACGTGTACCCGTACGTCTTCACCACGTACCGGCTTACTGAGCATCACACCGCCGGCGGGATGAGCCGCTGGCTTCCTTACTTGTCCGAATTGCAGCCGGAGATGTTCTGTGAGGTTTCGCCTGAACTGGCTGCCGAGCGGGGGCTTGAGCCCTACGGGTGGGCCACCATTATTTCGCCCCGCTCGGCCATAGAGGCGAAGGTGCTCATCACTGACCGGCTGAAACCCCTGGCCGTGGGCGGTCACACCGTGCACCAGATCGGGCTGCCCTACCACTGGGGCGTGGGCAGTAACGCCGTCGTCAGTGGCGACGCCGCCAATGACCTGCTTGGCGTGACGCTGGACCCCAACGTCCAGATCCAGGAGTCCAAAGTCGCCTCCTGCGATATCCGCCCGGGCCGCCGGCCGCGCGGGCAGGAACTGCGGGCACTGGTCGCCGCCTATCAGGCGCGGGCGGGACTGACCGCCGAGACCGGCAACCGCGCCATTACCAATCCGATGTTGGAGGACTAGATGGGCCAGCTGTCCGGACCGACCGACCCCACCGCCGATGCCCACTGGGAGCACAGCCATCCGCGGAAGGGCTTTTTCACCGACACCTCGATCTGCATCGGGTGCAAGGCCTGCGAGGTTGCCTGCAAGGAGTGGAACCATAACCCGCAGGACGGCAATCTGGAGCTGCTCGGGTCGTCCTACGACAACACCGGGGCGCTGGGCGCCAGCACTTGGCGTCATGTGGCGTTCATCGAGCAAGGTCAGGACCGCATTGTGGAGGCGCGGGAATCAGGCCGCGCCCTGGTGAGCCTGGGCATGCCGCGTATTGGTCCGCCGGCCACGGCATCGCCAGCTGCGACGGACCTGGCCGAGGCCGACACCACGCCCCCGGACACGGCAGACTTCAGGTGGTTGATGTCCTCCGACGTTTGCAAGCACTGCACGCACGCCGGGTGCCTCGATGTGTGCCCGACCGGAGCGCTTTTCCGCACCGAATTCGGCACCGTGGTGGTACAGGATGACGTCTGCAACGGCTGTGGAACCTGCGTCGCCGGATGTCCTTTCGGCGTCATCGAGCGCCGCGCCGATGGCTCGGTCAAGGTGGCCACCAGCAGGAACGACCAGCACGCCAAGCATCCCGCCGTCCCCAATGCGGGCATCGCTCAGAAGTGCACGCTGTGCTACGACCGGCTTGTCGCGGATGAGACCCCCGCGTGCGCCAAAGCGTGCCCTACGACGTCTATCAAGTTCGGCGACCATGACGACATGGTGGAGACGGCCAGGGAACGCGTTTCCAGCCTGCACGCGCAAGGTCTGACGGAGGCAAGGCTCTACGGTGCGAACGAAAACGACGGCGTCGGGGGAACCGGATCAGTCTTCCTGCTCCTCGACGAACCCGAGGTCTACGGACTTCCGCCGGACCCACGGGTACCCACGGCCGACCTTCCGCAGATGTACCGAAGGGCCGGCATGGCAATAGCGGGCATGGCCGCGGCAGTTGCAGTGGCATTCCTGGGAGGGCGTGCATGACCCTCTCAGAGTTCGACAGCTTCCGGCCATCGGAACCCGCCCGCCGTCGCCGGCGGGAGGGCAAACGAGGACCGGGCCGCCGCCCGGCCAATGGCGACGGCTCCCGGGAAATGCCCATGGTTCCCGAGCCGGAATTCAGCTCGTATTACGGCCGTCCGGTTGTAAAGCCGGCACCCTGGGGTAATGATGTGGCCGCGTACCTGTTMCTGGGCGGCGTTGCCGCCGGCTCGGCTTTGCTYGGACTCGGCGGCCAGTTGAGCGGGCGGCCGACGCTGCGCCGTAACGCGCGTTTGAGCGCTTTGGCAGCGGTAAGTGCCGGGGCTGTTGCGCTTGTGAAGGACCTCGGCAGGCCGGAGCGCTTTCTGCATATGCTGCGGACCTTCAAGGTCACTTCGCCGATGAGTGTGGGCTCGTGGATCCTCAGCGCCTTCAGCGCAGGTGCGGGGGTCTCGGCGGTTGCGGAGATCGACCGGATGAGCGGATCCCGGCTTCCGCTGGGCCCGTTGCGGAGCGTGCTGCGGGCTGTCGAGGGACCGGCCGGCTTCGAGGCCGCCGTCTTTGCCGGACCTCTGGCGGCTTACACGGCAGTGCTGCTCGGAGACACCGCCACACCGACGTGGAACGCTGCCCACGAGGAACTGCCGTTCGTCTTCGTAAGTTCGGCAGCCCTCGCTTCTGCCGGGCTCGCCATGGTCACCACGCCGGTGCGCGAAACGGGGCCGGCCCGGAAGCTCGCCGTGCTCGGCGTCTTAGGTGAGGTGGTTGCCATGAAAGTCATGAAACAACGGATGGACCCGGTGGCGGCGGAACCCCTACACCAGGGCAAGGCGGGCGCCATGCTGAAATGGAGCGAGCGTTTGGCGGTCGCCGGCGGGCTGGGAACACTGCTGGGCGGCCGACACCGCGGAGCGGCTGCGGCCTCCGGACTCGCGTTGCTGACCGCGTCCGCCCTGACGCGTTTTGGTGTATTTGAGGCGGGCCTCGCCTCGGCCAGAGATCCGCGGTACACCATCGAACCGCAGAAGACGCGGCTCGCCGCCCGCCGTGCGGCCGGAATCACCGACGACGCGATCACCACCGGCGGCTGAAGACGAATGGCCGGGTTTCAGCGGATCTCGATGCCCTGGCCCGCGATGGTGTGTCCGATGACTGGATGGCCCGGCAATTCACCGACGACGAGTAGCCCGCCGGAGGTCTGTGCATCGGCGAGCAGGAGAAGATCGTCCTCCGTGACGCCCGCGGCGGCACGCAGGTAGGGCCGCACCCAGTCCAGGTTGCGCCGCGTTCCGCCGGAGACAAACCCATCGCGCAACGCTTCCCGGGCGCCGTCGACGTGCGGCACCGCTTTCCGGTCCACCACTGCCCCGACCCCGGAGGCCCGGCACATCTTGTACAGGTGTCCGAGCAAGCCAAAGCCCGTCACGTCCGTGGCTGCCCGCACACYGGCCGCCACCGCATCCTCGGCGGCGTCGCGGTTCAGGCGCGTCATCGTCTTTACTGCTTCGGTGAACACTTCGCCGGTCTGCTTGTGACGGTTGTTGAGCAGTCCGACGCCGATCGGTTTGGTGAGCGTGATGGGCAGCCCGGGCCGGGCGGCGTCGTTCCGCAGCAATCGGTCGGGGTGGACGACGCCGGTGACCGCCATGCCGTACTTCGGTTCCGGATCGTCGATAGTGTGTCCGCCTATGACCGGGCACCCTGCCTCGGCGGCCACGCTCAGGCCACCGCGGAGTACCTCGGTCATCAATTCCAGCGGCAGTACGCCACGGGGCCAGCCGACGAGGTTAATCGCCATAATCGGGCGCCCGCCCATCGCGTAAATGTCGGAGAGCGCATTGGCGGCGGCGATCCGGCCCCAATCGAAGGCGTCGTCTACCACGGGGGTGAAAAAGTCAGCGGTGGACAATACGGCCAGGTCCCCACGGACCAGAACGGCGGCTGCGTCGTCGCCGCTGTCAAGCCCGACCAGCACATCGGCGCCGGGCTGGCCGGTGAGTCCGCGTACCGCTTCTTCGAGTTCGCCGGGCGGAATCTTGCACGCGCAGCCGCCACCGTGGGCATAGCCGGTGAGCCGGAGAGTTCCGGCAGCACCGGTACCGAGTTGCTGGACTGGCGTCTGGGCCTCGTTCACCCGCCTAGCGTACTCCTTCAGGCAACCCTGCTATATTGAGCCCCGGTGGCGTCCGGGTCCTGGTGGGCCCCCCGGTCTTCAAAACCGGTGCGGCCGAGCATCTCGGCCTGGCGGGTTCGATTCCCGTCCGCCACCGCCAACTTCCGGCCCGAGCGCCGCGAGCAGAGGAGGGCTGTGGACCCGGTCGATCCCCGGCGCCTGATTCCGCGCACCGATGACCTGCTGGCTCTGCCGGCCGTCTCCAAGGCCCGGAGCAGGCTGAACGAGCGCGTCATCCGCAACCTCGTTCGTCAAATCCAGGATCAGGCACGGCGTGGTGAGCTCCCGCCCGGACAAGTGGAAGGAACACTGATCGCCGCCGTAGCCGACCGCACGGCGACGACCCTTCGTCCGGTGCTCAACGCAACCGGCGTCATCGTCCATACCAACCTCGGCCGTGCTCCACTTTCTGAAGACGCGGTGGAAGCTGTTATCGCGGCCAGCGGCTACGTTGACGTGGAGCTCGACTTGGCAACCGGCAGCCGGAGCGGGCGCGGCGCCGGGGCGCGCGCTGCATTACTCGCCGCCTGTCCCGCGGCTGAGGATGCGCTGGTGGTGAACAACGGCGCCGCAGCGCTGGTGTTGGCCACGACTGCCTTGGCCGCCGGCCGGGAGGTGGTGGTGAGCCGCGGGGAACYGGTCGAGATCGGTGCCGGCTTCAGGCTGACCGACTTAATGGAGTCGACGGGGGCGAAGCTACGCGAGGTAGGTACGACCAACCGCACCCACCTACACGACTACGCCGGTGCTCTGGGGTCGAACACCGGGTGCGTACTCAAGGTCCATCCCAGCAACTTCCGGGTCGATGGATTTACCTCCACTGTCCCGTTGCACGAAATCAGCCCGCTGACCGTCGCCCACGGGGTACCTCTGGTGGCCGACCTGGGCAGCGGGCTCTTGTCGCCCGACCCTTTCCTGCCGGAGGAGCCGGACGCCGCCTCCGCCTTGGTGAGCGGAGCCGACGTCGTGATCGCCAGCGGTGACAAGCTACTCGGCGGCCCACAGGCTGGCTTGCTGCTGGGCCGCAAGGAAATCATCACGCGGTTGGCCCGCCACCCGCTCGCCCGTGCGGTCCGGGCTGACAAACTCGCCCTTGCCGCCTTGGAAGCCACGCTGGCGGGCGGCCCGCCGCCGGTTGTCCGGGCCCTGCACGCCGACGCCGGGCACTTGCAGCGCCGCACGGACCGGCTCGCCCGGGAACTCGACGTGCCCGTGGTGTCCCATGACGGTCGGGTAGGTGGCGGCGGCGCCCCGGGAGTGCCTCTGCCGGGATGGGCACTACGGCTCCCAGAGGGACTCGCAGGACTTTTGCGCACCGGTGATCCGGCTGTGCTGCCACGCGTCAACGATGGCTCGTGCCTGATCGATCTGCGCTGCATCGCCCCGGCGGATGACGACAGGATTCTCGACGCGATAYGGAAAGCGCTGGCAGCCTTCAAGGCCGCGGACGCAGGCGGGGTGGGCTGAGGAGTGTACGTCGTAGCCACCGCCGGGCACGTCGATTCCGGCAAAAGCACCCTAGTTCGCGCCCTCACCGGCATGGAGCCGGACCGTTGGGAGGAAGAACGGCGCCGCGGGCTGACCATCGACCTAGGTTACGCCTGGACCACGTTCCCGTCCGGACAGAATGTAGCGTTCGTCGACGTACCGGGCCACGAACGCTTCCTGGGAAACATGCTTGCCGGAATCGGACCGGCCCCGGTGGTCTGCTTCGTCGTCGCCGCGGACGAGGGTTGGCAGGCGCAGTCAAGTGATCACCGGGATGCCGTCGCTGCGCTTGGAATAGAACACGGCGTGGTCGTGCTAAGCCGTGCGGACCGGGCGTCCAGCCGTCGGATCGCGGACGTGCTCTCGCGGACCCGCACGGAGCTGGCCGGCACGGGCCTGAGGGAAGCCCCCGCAGTTGCCGTATCCGCTATTGACGGTACCGGTCTGGCCGACCTGCGTTCAGCACTCGACGGCGTCCTGGCCCGCGTGCCCGCCCCCGCCACCTCAGGGCGGGTCCGGTTGTGGGTTGACCGCTCGTTCACGATTTCCGGTTCGGGAACGGTAGTGACCGGAACGCTGGCGGCAGGAACACTCGAACGGGGTGACCGGCTCCAGCTGCTCAGCCACGACGGTTCCCGGGCCGTGGTGGTCCGCGGTTTGCAAAGCAGGGACACCGCCTTTGCGTCCGTGCAGCCCGTCAGCCGGGTGGCGTTGAACCTACGGGACGTTGCCGCCACGGACATCCGCCGGGGAGATGCGCTGCTGACCCCGGATGCGTGGCCCACGACCGGCGTCGTCGGTATTCAGCGCACGACAGGGTTGGCCTATACGGCTGTGCCCGAACAGCTCATGGTGCACGTTGGCACCGCGTCCGTGCCTGCCCGTTTACGGCCATTCGGCGCGGATCACGCCCGGCTCGTCCTTGACAGGCAACTGCCCCTCGTTCTCGGCGACCGGCTGGTGCTGCGCGACCCCGGAAGCCGGTCAGTGCTGGGTGGGGCGCGTATCCTCGACGCCGATCCGCCTGCCCTGCGGCGGCGGGGAGACGGCGCCCGCTGGGCGGAGCGGCTTTCCGGCCTCGACCCCGCCGGCGACGTGCTCGGTGAAGTCGCCGCCCGCGGAGCAGTTCGGGCAGAACACCTTCACCGGCTGGGGCTGTTGCCCGGTCCCGAGACGGCCGCGCCCCCGGAGGTCCAGGTCATCGGTGATTGGTGGGTGCATGCGCCTGTCCTCGAGGCATGGCAGGAACGGCTGCGCGCCGCGGTCCAGGCATTGCAGGAACGTGACCCGCTGGCCGCCGGAATGTCCTTGGGCGCGGCGCGGGACCTACTGCAG
>NZ_JBFTZL010000025.1:0-29673 GCF_056406825.1 Arthrobacter sp. P1_A5
TCGGTATCCCGATGAACCCCACCACCATCTTTAGTGCGTGTGGTTTGGAACCTAGGCTGCGACGTCGGCCTTGGCGCGGCGGCGAACCACCACAACGGAGGTTACGCCAGCTGCCAGGGCACCTGCGCCCACCAGGGACCAGATCATGAGGTTGGAATCAGCGCCGGTGTTGGCCAATCCGCTGGTCGATGTGGAGGTCGTAGTGGTCGTGGAGGCCGGCGCCACTGCGGCGCCTTCCACCGTGATGCTCGAGGTAGCGGTGATGCCAGACTCCACACCGGTCGCGGTGATGGTGTAAACGCCCGGCTCGCTGATGCTGAGCGGGAGGGAAAAGGTGCCATTGCCATCTGCCTTAGCGGAGAACTGCTGCGGTGCCAGCGGCAGCGTGATCTTGCCGGTAACGCTCATGCCGCGGCCGTTGACGCTGGCGCCCGTTGATGCAGGCTTGGTCCCGGGAGTGACCTTGATGATGAGGCCTTCGCCGGCCTTAAAGCCCTTACCGCGGAAGACGAAGTCAGCGCCAGGGCCAACAACGCCGTCAGAAACGGCGGCGTTGGCGGGCGGTGCCGGGTAGTGATCCGCAGCTACTGCGGGAAATGCGCCAATGAGGGCGATGGAGCCCGCGAGTGTGATTGTTGCAAGTGTTTTCTTCATGTGTCCCCCTGAGACCGTAAATTCGTGTGTCACGCGATGTGGAGATTCCCGGTCCCCCGAGTGGCCGCGGATTGAAATCTCATTTGATAAGCCCATGCAGACGATAGCACCTAAAACGCGTGTGACCAAAGTGAATCAAGTCGCTTTACATATCGTTAACTTGGCGTCTACTTGGGCGCCCCGCAGGCGGAATTCTCGGTGGCCAGAATGACGTCCTTGACAGGCTGAACGCTGGGCGTGACAACCACGGTCGGTTCCGCATGCTGAACGATCTTGCCAAAGGTCAGTTCTACAGTGCTGCTCTGGCCTGGCGCCAGGGCAACGGTGACGGTTCCCACGGGTCTATCGGCGTGACGGTGGGCGGCGAAGTCGGTCTTGGTGCCGTCCACGGTGGCTGTTTCCACGTTGGCTTGGACCGGACCGTAGGCAATCACGTTGGTCTGGACTGTACCGGCCGGCACGCCGTAGCTCGCGCCTCCAGTGACATACGCGGGAAGTGACGCGGCTGCATCTGCAGGGGCCGTGTTGGTGCTGGTGATGCGCACCTTGACTTGCCGGTAGTCGTCACCAGTACATTCCTTAACGAGTTGAACGGTCCGCTTGACGTAATAGTCCATCTTTGCCCCGGTGCCGTCATTGAAATAGGCCCCGAACTGCGCGGGGGCGACGCTCTTGCCCGCGATTGATCCGCTGAGCGGGTAGTTCTCAAGGATGGCTTGTTCATTGGCGTTGCCGGACCATACGAGGACCCGGCCTTCCGCTACTCCGCGAGTGATGCCTTTGATCAAGCCCTTCGCTTCGCCCTTGCCGCTGGAGAGGGCTCCGAAGATTTCTTTGGCAACGCCCGCGAAATATGCGTCCTGCACGTCAGGGCGTTCGATCTTCGCGTAGACATCTGAGACCAGGGTCTGAACAACGTTCTTACCAGTCAGCTCGGTAGGGAGACCGCTCTTGGCTGCAGCTGCCAGTTCGGGGTCAGCGATCCGTACAGGGCCCGTCGCATCCAGGATATAGCCCAGCGCCACGGGGTCCAGTGATAGGACACCGTCCACGTGCTGCCCCGTCTTTCTTTCCCACATGCCCTGCGCAGTGGCCGCGGCGGTGGGAAAGTCCGGCGTGAGGTTTACGTCCTGCATGTATTCGCCCAGCCGTGCCGAATAGATCTGCTGCTGTTCGGGATCCACGGACAATACGGGGGACATGGCGCCGAGGCCCACTGCGCTGTCTTGCGCGCCCAAAGCCAACCTGCCGTTGTCCAGCGTCAGTATCGCGAGCGCCCCCGGTATGCCCCCCGACGCACGGGCTTCTGCGTTGTTTTGAATCATGAGCAGATAGTTCCGCTGGCCGTCTGCTCCCAACATCCCGGGGGCAACTTGGGCAGAGTTGGCCGCCGCCTCTAGCGCACCGGTTACGGCTCCTAGCTGTTCCCGGGCACGCACCAGGGGTTCCGCCACTTCAGGGAGCAAACCGCTCGCATTGATGCCGTTCAGACGCTCGGACGAAGAACGCACCGCGTGCGCGACGGAGGAAACGCTGGGGGATGCTTGTCGTAGGGGGGCGAGGTCCGTCCCGGCGCTGCTCGGCAGCAGGCTGTCCCAATTAAGGGACCCGAAAACGTTAACCAGCGGGCCCACGCCCAACGTAGCCACATCGTCCGCTGATCGTGCTACTTCGGTAATGGCGCTGAAATTGGCTCCCAACCAAGGAATGGCAGAGGCCAAGGACCACAACGGATCGCCTGCTGCCTCGCGTGCTGCCGCTGTGTGTACGCGAAGCTGGGTAGCCGTCGCGCGGGCCTCTTTCGGCTTGTCGTCGGCAATATCGTCCTTAAGGACAGGAATGAGCTGCGACGTAGCTTCAAGTTCCGACCTGATAATGGTGGCTTTGGAGCCGAGCCACGCTACGGAAGCGATGGCGAGTATCCCCGCCGTTGCCAGCGACAGGGACGCGACCACCCAGCGCCGGCGACGGCTAGAACGCTCAGGTCCGGCGTTCCCATCCGACACGGGCTGCTCTGATGTGTTGCGTGGCTCCGCGGTTCTCATGGCGTCTGTCATCTCTGGTTGGAACACGGAATGTGAGCAGGTCCGGACATCTTGGAAGCTTCTGGCGACTCAACAACTGGGAGAACGCCACTGCTGATCAATATTCCACGCATTTTGTTGCCTTCCCCAAGAAACAGGATTGGCGGCATGCTGCCGCAGAGAACTAGACGTGGCACGGATCAGACCGCGCCTGCACTTGCGAATACTGCCTTGAAAGTCTTGAAGAGTATGACTATGTCGCCCATGAGCGACCAGTTCTCCACGTAGTAGAGGTCCAGGCGGATACTCTCCTCCCAAGTGAGGTTTGAGCGCCCACTGACCTGCCAAAGACCGCTCATGCCAGGACTTACGTACAGCCGACGGTGGGCCGCGTCGTCGTAAAGAACTACCTCGAGTTCTCGCTGCGGACGTGGCCCCACCAAGCTCATGCTTCCGTTGAGAACATTGAAGAGCTGGGGGAGCTCGTCAAGAGAAAACTTTCGGAGTATGCGCCCTAGCCGCGTGATTCTTGGATCGTTTTCGACTTTGAAGAGTGGAGTGTCTGCTGACCCTTGGGCTTTTAATAGGGCCCGCAGCTCGAGATCAGCGTCTTCTTTCATGGAACGGAACTTCAGCATTTTGAAGGTTGTCCCGCGAAGTCCTACCCGCTCCTGCTCATACAAGATTGGGCCGGGACTTGTCGCCCRGACCAGTATTGCTAGAATCAGAAACAGGGGCGAGAGACAAACGACGAGGAGACCCGCGACAACAATGTCGAATCCGCGCTTTGCCACCTTCCTCCCGCCCGTAAGTTTCGGCGTCGAAACGTGTATTAGGGGRAGGCCGGCAACTGGTTGGGTATGGATGCGAGGCCCAGCGATGTCAGTCAGAGCCGGCGCCATGATCATTGCGACCTCCCGTGCCGCCAGTTCCCAGCCCAGTTTTCGGAGGTCTTTGGGGTGCATGTTGACTCCGGCCGAAACTGCAACCGCGTCCACCTCTGTGGCAATGATGACTGAAAGGATCGTATCGAAGTCGCTCTCATAACCGGTCACCGGAACGGGCAGGGCTGCGACACCTTGTCCGCTGGACGCCGCTCCGGGGAGATGAGCTGCGACAGGCAGGTACCCGGCAGCAGGTGCGCTTAGCAGGGACCGGACGACGTGGGCCACGGAGTGCGGTCCACCGATGATGAGCACTCGCGATGCGCTGTGACCTCGACCTCTCTCAAGTACTAAGTGCTGCCGAACAAGCCATCTAGCAACTAACAATCCTGCGGCTCCCGCGGGAAATGCAAGGCCAACGAACCCGCGAGCAGTGTCTATGCGGAGGGCGTACGAAATTACGGCAACAAATCCAAAGAGCCAGGCCGAGGCAGCGACCACTCTTCGGTATTCCTCCGAGCCGGAACCCAAAATTTTGGCCTCCCGCGATCCCCATAGTTCCAACATCAACCACCAGGCCAACACCAGAACGCCCGAGAGCGCCAAGTAATCGGTTTCACGCAAGGGGACCATGCTTATTTCTGCGAAACCAATTCTGACGACATAGGCGCCAGCTACTGCCCAGACAACGACTCCCGCGTCGAGAATCCTCAGCCGGCGCGAGTACTGCCGCCGCCAAGCATTTCTCTGATACACCATCGCGACTTGCTCCCCCATGCCTTACAACCCTAATTACCGTCTGATGCTACCGGGACTGCCCCGGCTCTTGTTGACTCGGGGATTGGGCCGCGTTGTCCGCGGTCCGGTTGATTGTTTCATATTCGATGGGCGTGAGTTTCCCTGCCGTCTTTGCCTCCGACGGTGGTAGGTCCTTTCCTCCCAGGTCCTGATGGCCAGTCGGTGCTCCTGCCAAGCGGTCCACCGCTGACCGCGCCGCGCTGAGGCAGAGCTTTCCTTCACTGGTGGGGTGCCCGGTGATGTCTGTTAGCCACAATTCGTTCGGCGCCGCGGCGGTGAAGGCCCGTTCCACTCGGTCGTCGTGTCCCGGCTTCCGGTTCAGAGATCGCTTCTTCCAAAACGCCGACCGGATGCCATGGACGGACGCTGCACAAACGCTGGACCCAGCTTTCGCCCGCCGTGATGCCGTTCCGCGGGCGTTCGTCGGCGATGAACGGTATCCGAAGACGGGATCGCCGACGTGGATGTCCACGGCGGCGTTGCCCAAGTGCGCATCCGCCCAGTCCCGTTCCGTCACCGGGCTGGCCTCCGCCGGTAATAGCTTTGCTTGCTGAATTCCAACACTCTGCAGGTCACCGCCACGGGGACACCGTCGGTGGCAAGATCCTTGGCCAGAGGATAGATCATTTTGGGTTGGTGTCCCTGCCGCCGGGCGGCCCTGTTCTCCTTGCGCTCGACGATGGCGATCCAGCGTTTCAATGTGACCGAGAGCCCGAAATCCTTCGAGATCTGCGCCGCCGACTCCTCACCCTTGCAGGTCACATCAACAGCATCTTGGCGGAGGTCAAGGAGTCAACAAAACCAAGTGGCAATCCTTCTCCCTGGGAGACAGGCACGCGCGTTGTACGCCGCCGGCAGCCCTCGCACAGCGCCGGTGGATCACGGCTAAGAGTGTGGAGACATTGCGCTAAGTCCGAGGCGCGCGAGTCGCGAGGGTAGACTCCTATAGGCGTCATGACCATGATGGCCGAAGTTGTTTCGCTGGAGACTGAGTCTCCGCTTCACAATAGAGGGGGACTCTGGTTTGGACCTACGAGATTACGTGCGCATTGCTCGCGGTCGTTGGATGTTTATTGCTGCGTTGACATTGACGGGCCTCTTGCTCGGTGCCGGAGCCTCCGTGGTCATTAAGCCGACGTATACATCGGAGGTCCAACTCTTTGTTGCCATCCAGAGTTCCGGTACGGTCCAAGAACTTCAGCAGGGAAACAATTTTGGTCAGGCGCGAGTACAGTCTTATGTCAAGACTGTCGGCTCTCCCATAGTTCTTCAGCCGGCAATTGAATCTCTCGGCCTTGAGATAACGTCTGACCAGCTCGCGACGAAAGTTCGCGCGACTACTGATGCGAATACTGTTCTGATCAACATCTCTGTCGCGGACAGCTCTCCGGTGCAAGCGCAGGCAATCGCCCAAGCCGTTGGAAACAGCCTTATCAAGGCAGTCGAGTCATTAGAGAAGCCGAAGTCCGGCGGCATGTCACCAGTAGGGTTGTCGATCATCAAGCCAGCGACAGCGCCCTTGACGCCATCGGCTCCTAACACACCCATCTATTTGCTGCTAGGGACGGTCATAGGGTTGGGTGTGGGCTTCGGCGGTGCGGTTCTACGTTCGGTCCTTGACAATAGAATTACGGGGGAGATAGATCTTCGCGACGTGACGGATTCGCCGTTGCTAGGCGGAATTCCATTTGACCAGGAAGCTGTGAAAAGCCCGTTGCTCACACAAGCTTCGCCCCAAAGTCCGCGCGGCGAGTCCTTCAAGCAATTGAGGACAAACCTGCAGTTTGCGAATGTTTCCGGTACCGCCAAGACCATAGTCATCACGTCTTCACTCCCGGGAGAGGGAAAAAGTACCACAGCAACAAATCTTGCCATTTCTCTTTCCGACGCAGGGCAAACGGTTTGCCTTATCGACGCTGATCTCCGACGACCAATGGTTGGTGAGTATTTAGGGCTCGAGCGGAACGCGGGTCTCACTACAGCTCTAGTGGGCGCAGCCGATGTTAACGAGCTTTTACAACAATGGGGTAGCGGTAGTTTATACGTTCTAACTTCAGGCAGGATTCCGCCAAATCCCAGTGAACTGCTTGGTTCCGCCGAAATGAGCGATCTCATCATTCGCCTCGAACGGGTGTTTGACGCTGTTATTATCGATGCTCCGCCGCTCCTTCCCGTGACGGACGCTGCCGTCCTCGCGCAACACGTTGGTGGTGTCGTAATGGTAGTTCGGTCGCAGAAGCTCAAGAAGCAGGATCTGACAAAGTCGCTGAACGCACTTCAGATGGTTGACGGGAATTTGCTTGGAATTGTCCTGAACGGCCTTCCCGCTAAAGACCCTGGCTCCTATTCCTATGGCTACTACCGCCAAGAAGGGAAGTCGGCGGTGAAGATTGCTGAAACGCGACGTCGAGTCTCCGCCATGGAATATGAAGCGGTCGAATCAGGACATCCTACCGCGGCATCTTTCACCAACGAGATGGAACGGGGACGAAGGCGGCCAGCGACAAACTTCTCCGCGTCGCCATCTGCACGTTCCAGTGAGGGATAACGCTCGACAAATTAGATGCCGTCGGTCCGACTCGCGATTGCACGTGCAATGGGCGCGAACGATTCATGCCCCAGCACGATTTGTGAGGAGTTCCGACCCTTCGCAGTTGCATAATTGGGTGCGGCTGACGCTGGAGCCGCGGCGTATGGCCGCAGCGTATGCCGGTACCGCTACGGCGTGGTGCGGGAGGAAGGAGGTCAGGGCCTTCTTTGCATTGGCAGCGGACGGGCAACCAAACGTAAAAGAAGYCCCAACGCGAAGAAATCTACTTCCTGTTCCGACGGTCGGGACTGCCCTGGCCTTGTTGAGTCGCAGTTTGAGGCCGCGTTGGCCGCGGTCCGATTGATTGTCTCATATTCGATGGGGGCGAGTTTCCCAAGCGTCTTTGCCTCTGGCGGTGGTGGAAGGTCACTTCGAGGCCGTGATTGCCAGCAGAAGCTTCTGGCATGAGAGCCACCGCTGACGGTCCTGGACATTATTCTGCAGCAGCGAGAAATACGATTCCATCGCTGCATTGTCCCGGCACGCACGGACCGTGCCCATCGACCCTGTGAGCCCGTGGTGCCTGAGCAATTTGACGAAGAGGCGAGACGGGAACGGCGATCCACGATTCGATTCACCAATGTCCCGGACGGACGGCGTGCCCGCACCGTGCTCTCCAGTGGGCGACCGCCACCGAGGATTTCATCCGTGAGTCCATCGAGTACCCACCGAATCTGCCGAACTAGACGTCCTTCACCGCGCATAGGTAGAGCTTCCCTTCACCGGTGCGGTGCTCGGCGATGTCGGTCATCCACACCCCGCACGTCACCGCCGTTGGAATCCCCCGGCCGTAAGATGACCGACGGCAGCTCATCCTGGGTTGATGTCCCTAGCCTGATAGGGGACAGCCCGGCGGAGAATCTTATTCTCCTGGGGCGACAAGCGGTCGCGCTTCTTATATCTCGCGGACCTCGGCCGATTCCGCCGGTGCCTGCCGTTTCCCGGTCTCCCTACGTTCGGCGATGGCGATCCAGCGCCTCAGCGTCGCGACCGAAAGCCCGAAATCCTTCGCCATCTGCGCCAGAGGCGCGTTGCCCTTGCAGCCACATCAACAGCATCGTGGCGGAACTCCGCCCTTAAGCCGTCGGCAGGTTCAACGTCCTTCCACGAAGACTCGCTTGCTAGGTCAAGGAATCAACAAAACCGGTGGCGGTCTCACCTGGCAGTCGAGTACGCACAGCCCACCCGGCCCAGAACTGCTCTTGATTTCCGATTAGAACGTCTCCACCACACCCAGGATTGACGATTTCTCCAACGAGCAGACAGCCCTGAGAATTCCCGTGCTAGGTGACTTGGGCACTGGACCGACCGGCAACGGCAGGGCACGGTGGGCCACATGGTAGAAGCCTGCACGGATTGTCTTCGCCATCACCTTCGAGGGAAGAATCAACTTAATGCCAACCGCGGATCCACCGTAAACGGACGCTCCCTGCGCGAGACCCCCACCTGCAGCCTGCAGCCTATGACGGTGTACCGCGGATGAGTCGTTCCCGGCGTTCGGCTAGGTCGAGATCGCAATGTGGGCGGTCATGGTTATATTCAGCTGTGTTGTTGGCTGCTTGCAGACGTCACCGCTACGTTAGGGGCACTCGGAGGCCGTCACGAATTCCGCGGACGAAGCCTTTCAGTTTGGCAAAGCGTTGCCGCTCGAATACTAGTGTCAGGGCGATTTGCTGCGGAATCTGCCAGATGCCTTCGTGTGTGAGACCAAGCTTGCGCCCGTGCTTGCGGGTAAAGAGAACGCGATTGCGGGCCTTGTAATAGCATCGGGCGGGGCTGTGCCCAAAGGCGAAGAACCGCTCGATTCGCCAGCTGCCCGAGAGGTCTTTGCGAGGTACGTGCAGCCAAGTGCGGGTTGCCCGCCCCACTTCATGGAGCAGAGCGGCCGTATTGACGCGAAGGATCGTGTAGCCAGCGTCCATGAGACGCTGATTGAAGTCGTAGTCGACGTAGTCGATGAAGAACAGTTCATCGAACCCCCCGACCCGGCTCCACGCGGTGAGATCGACGATTGCTCCCGACGTGATGGCGCCCCTCCGGGCCGGTTGCCGGTACCGTTCGACATGCGGTAGATCGAGGTGCATGTACTCCTCGAGGGTTTGTTTGTTTCGATCAACTATGTACGGCGTGACCATGCCGATTCCGTCCACGAGTTCTGTGGCGAGTTTGGAGACCATCGCGGGGGAGCAGACGCTGTCCTGGTCGAGCGTGACAAGGGATGTAGCGCCGTGGTCGAGGGCGGCCTCCGCCAAGCGGTTAAGCGCTGCGGCGATGCCTTCGTTTGTTTCGCTGTGGAGGACCGTTATGTTTCGTGAAGCGTCGGCGAGATTCGAAATCTCCTCGCTGTTAGTCGAGCCGTTGTCATAGATGAAGATGTGGGGTACTTGCGGTGAGATCGCTTCCAGATTCTCTTGGAGTCGGTTGATGTCTGGCTCGAAGGTGACGATGCCGGCGATGATCATGCTGACGCTCTCAGTTGTGGTGGTTCGGTTGCGGGACGGGTACGGGTGCGCGGTGAATTCCGTGGCGGGTCAGGTATGCCCAATACTCGTCGCGGTAACTACGGAGCGCTTCAGCGCCTATTGCATAGTCATGGTCTAGGGCGTCATCGACGCTTAGACCGTTCATGTAGCGGCCGGTCAAATGCAGGCGCTCGGTTAGGGTTCGGGTCCTGGTGTTCATCGCGCCTGCGAACCCATGACGTTCGAGTAGAACAAGAGGCTTGTCGAAAAGGAAAGCGAATATCGCGCCATGGTAAGAGTCGGTGACTACGCAGGAGGCCGCCTGCATCATACCGATGAAATCCGCAGCGTCTGTTTCCCATGCGGCGCCGCCAACCGTGTCGGACAAGTGCAGGATATCGAGTGAATGGTGTTCGGCGAGCTTCGACACGTACTCGGAGTGCTGCGGCAGTAGCTCGCCAAGGTGGTAGAGCAGAATCTTTCCTCTGGCGTCGGCGGAAGGAGTTGCGATCGCAGCCCAGGATTCACGGTCGTACATCAGAGTGGGGTCGACGAGGAGAGTGAATTTCGGTGCGTCCCGCCGGGAGGCGAGCGAGTGGGTCCATTCGGTTTCGCGTGTTCCGACTTCGTCGAATCCGGAAAGCCACCGTTGGTAGGAGCGTAGCCATTCGGACGGGATCCGTTCATGCCCGACGCTGGGAGAGAGTGTGACGACGTTATTCGGCGACGTGAAGTCGGCGAAGAGGTTTCCTCCGATGCCGTAGTCGTAGTTCCAGATCTGGTCGCTCCCGATGCCAATGCACGAATAGGAGTCCGCCAAGTCCGATGTGGACTGCCGATCGACGAACTGAGGCCTCAAATAGGTGTGCGAGAACGTCGCGAACCGTTCCTGTCGTCTCGTTGCTGAGGCTGCCGACAGTGCGGGTGGCTTTGCAGCGTTCAGGCGCCGCAAGCGGCCGAGCAAACGTGTGGCTGCTCCGCGGATGCCGAGTCGGCGGAGCTTTCGGGGCAGCCTCTTCAGTGCTGCGAGCCGCGGCTCGTGTCCTTGGAGGACGAGGAGGTCGACCTCGTAGCCGCACTCCTCGAGGATGCTGCGTGTGGCGTAGTTGACTAGGTGATTGCCGTAGTTTGTCGTGCTGTAGTGAATAATAATGCCGATGCGATGGCTGGATGTCATGGAGCGCCTCTCGTGCTCAAATGGGTGCCGATGCTGTGCGGAGGGAGACTAATTGCTTAGGTAGGCGGCTCTTACCTGTTCAACCGATCTATGAGTCTCCGACCTACGCGCTTGATGCTGTGGAGAATACGCCGCGCGAGTGGCACGTCCAGGCGCCGGTAGCGCGCAGATTCTCGCCGGTACTCGCGAAGGTAGATGCGCAGGTCGTCGTTCTCGAGAGCCGCGAGGAATGACTCATGGCTGCGGGCGGCCATTCGACGTCGTTGGCGGATGAGGTTCGCTCGTTTGGGCGGTACGTCGACGGCTTGAGTGGGCGAGACGCGCTTGGCCGGGACGGAGAGCCCGGCGGCAATATCATCGGCGAGTCGGACGGCAAGTCCGTCACGGCGATGGCGGAAGCCGCCTGCCTGTGATGTTGCGACCCTGTCCGCAGAGGCGTCTAACACTGTAATCTCTCGCGCTGCCGCACCGACGTCGAAGATCTCGTCGATGACGCGGTTGCGGCTGACCACCACGTTCGTCCCGTAGGGGTAGGAGATGAACTCGGGTAGCCAGGCATCCCCGAAGCTCACATCTGCGGTCTCGCCTACGACATCATCGCAGAAGTTGCAGGCTTCTGGCTGGAAGGCGCTGTGGCCCCAATTGCCGCCAGCGAGGGTGCGCACCGGAGCGCTGACGGTGTCACCGGTACTGACTGAACGGGCCGCAAAGTCGTAGTCGTTCGCGGTCCGATCGCCGTGCTTGACACGGAAATCGACCGCGGCGAGATCTCGGGGGTGAACGCTGAGCTGCCACGCGAGGGAGTCCGCAAATGCGTGAGTCTTATAGTGACCGCAGACGAGGGCAACGAAGAAGACCAAGCGCTCGTTGAAGGCGGGATTCTCTCGGCAGAGTGCGCGGGCTGCGCGGATGAAGCAGGGAACACCGACGACAATGTAGCGCTGCGGAGTGTCCGTTACCCTGCGGAGCGCGTCGGCCATGGTCGTGGCGTAGTACTGCGACTTGCGTCGGGTGCCTGCCTCCTCGCGGTTCGAGATCCCCTGTCGGAACAGCTCGCCGTCGTCGGGTGTTGATGCTCCCACATGGATGACCGCGTCGGCGTGCCCCTCGGTGATGAGCCTCTCGACGAGCCAAGATGCTAACCCTCCAGAGCTGGAGCCCAACAAGTAACTTTCGTCTGTGACGCGCCCCGCGAACGTGCGAGAGTGGACGCCCAGGCGGGGGTCGGCGGACATCGTCGGGTCGGTATGTGGGGCGCGAAGCTCGTCTTCATTGGGCGATTCGTCGGAGAACGGGCATACACGGCTCGCTGCGCGAATCTGTGGTTCCGACGCGTCATCGAGGACCGCTTCGTAGAGTCGGGTCCGCCCCAGCTGCACGCGCACTGCCCCGCCGGTCGCGGCAGAACACGCCCCGCATCCGATGCAGATGCCTCGTGCGACGGTCTCTTCAATCCGGTGCATAGGGTTAACCAACCTTTATTCGGGGGAGGAGTGAGGATCGCGCTAGACGGATCCAGTCGGCGAGRAGGGCCCGGCTCTCGGGCAGGGCGAGGAGCACGGCGGTCATCGCGGCCGTGCCCGCCAGGACCCCCACTGCCACACCCACGGGTGGGGGGACCGGCGGGAGCACGGTGAAAGCGACCGCGGACGCCGCACCACCGAAGGCTCCTCCAAGCAGAATTCGACTGCCATTGGCGAGAAAGCGCCACGCGGGAAAATCTGCAGTTCGCGCAAGCCAGACTAGGTTCAGCGGCCACGAGAACGCCATGGCGGCTGCATATCCCCAGGCAACGCCGATGAGCCCGAAGTGAGAACCGAGGTAGATGCTCGCGATTGCGAGGGGTTTCGACACGAAGTTGTAAGAAAGGAGTGCGTAGGGCTTCTCCTTGACGATGAAGGCCCAATAGCTGACGTGGTTGAAGACCCACACCGCCCCACCGACTGCTAGGACCTGGAAGACGGGAACTGCCGGGACCCATTGGTCGCCGAGCAGGAACGGGATCAGGGCCTGGGCGGTACCTGCGGTCACGGCGAACATCCATACGATCAGCGTCCCGACGCCGAACTGGACCTTGTAAAGGAGCGTGTCTGCATCCCGCTGTGCCGCCTTCGCGCGGTTCAGGGTTGTGACCACGACCTGAGTAAGCGGGTCTAGAAATCGCCCTGCGGGCGCGGTTAGCAGCTGGTAGGCGCGGTTGTAGTAGCCAAGCTGCGTAGCGCCGAGCTGGGCGCCGATAATCAGGGTACCGACGTTGCTCTGCGCGAACGTCAGCATCTGGGCGACACCGTAAGTAGCACCGGTCCTGAAAAGCCTTAGTGAATCATGTCCGCTTCGGGGTGCCAGGGGCATCCATCGGCTGGCGATCCACCGGTAAAGCAGGGTCACGAAAGCGGCGGTGAGGGTTTGCGCCACAAGCGCCCAGTATCCGGTCCCGGCGATTGCTAGCGCGATGGCGACGGCGAGCGCGAGGAGCTGTCCGATGATGTCGCTGGCGACAAGGGTAACGAACTGCATACCGCGAGCCAAATGCACCTGCAATTGAGAGGACAGCCCGCCCAGGAATACCGCGATCGCGAGGGACGGCACGATTAGGGTCAGCCGCGGCTCGTTGAACAGATCCACGAGCGCTGGCGTGGATACAACGAGAAGGATCAAGCAGACCGCGGAGATCACCGCGCTCATCCAAAACAGGTTCGATGCTTGCTGGCGGGTGAGGGATTGTTCCTGCAATCCGGCGAGGGGCAGCCCGAAGTCGCGGAGGAGGTTACCGAGCGCGACGAAGATTGTGACCATCGCCACCACCCCGAAGTCCGATGGCGACAGGAGCCTGGACAGGACCAACAGGGAAACGATTTGAATCGCGAAGCTAGCTCCGCTCCCCATGAGGACCAACCCGCCCCCACGGGCTCCGCGGACGGAGAGATTCGTGCCTGCATGTGCGGACCCTTCAGCCATTGTTGAGCTTCCTTCCACGTGAACTGCGTACGGGCCGTTCGACAGACATCTGTAAGCCGCGCGTGCGCACCCAGAGCCAGCCGAGGAGCAGCAGTAGATTGATGTGGCGGTAGCGGGCCGCGGTGGCGAAGATTCTGTCTTGCCAGCCTGATGGTGTTGCGCGTGTGATAGCAGCTTGGACGAAGGGTTCGGAGAGCAACAGACGCAGTTGGGCTCGGTTCGTGCCGGGCCGGCCCACGGCAGCCATCACGCCGCTGAGGATCTTAAGGTAGTTCAGAACGCCGTCCGCAGCAGCCTGAGCGATGCGGACGTGACCATCGTCCGAAAGCCCACGCTTCCTGCCGAGCGTTGCCTCGACTCCGGCGAATTCGTCGACGGTGCGCGAGAGTGCGGTGATCGTTCGAGGCGACGCACGGCGAGTCGCGCTCTGGTCATGGGACGCATCGTACACGTACCAGACATCGGAGCAGAACGCCACGCGGCCGGCTTCGAGAAGGACGTGTACATTGTGCAGCCTGTCCTCGGCGTGGGAGACCCCCTCGGGGAAGCGATTACGTCGGGCGGTGTCCGCACTATATATGCAGGACACCACGTTCGTGACCGAGAGAACGTGTGTCGGCTGACGGAGGGAAGGAGAATCCGAGAGTGCCCGAACGCAGGCGGTAACGATCACCTCGGGTGTGCCCAGCAGCGGCTCCTCCGCTGAGGGACCGCCCGTTCGCCATTCCGCAGTGCCAACGCCGTCAACCACGCGCATGCCACCAAAGACCACATCAGCGTCGGCAGTGCGCGCCACTGTCAGGGCGGCGGAGAGAAACCCTGCGTCCAGGTAGTCGTCGGCATCGAGGTACGCGATGAAGTTCCCGAGGGCGTACTCCACCCCGGTGTTCCGCGCCGCGGACACGCCCCCGTTTGCCCGGTGCACGACGCGGATCCGCGGATCTCGTTCGGCGATAAGGTCGAGGAACTCCGCGATCTCCACGGTGGACCCGTCATCCACGATTAGCAGCTCGAGATCAGCGTGCGTCTGGTCCAGAGCGCTAACAACGGCGCGTTGAATGAGTTCTGGAGGGGTGTTGAACACAGGAACGATGACGGTGACGAGGTCGTCACCGTCAGGTTTAGCGGGAGAATATCGAGTCATAGGGGAGGACACCATGGGCATTCCAAACTAAGAACTGGAAGACGAAACTCGTCATGTAGGCGCACATAAAGAGGGCAGTGAGCAAGTGTCGAGCAAGCCGATGCTGGACGAGAGACAGCGCCAGAGGTACAGCGAGCAGCTGAGCGGGAGCGAAGTAGTAGTTCAGGCGCAAAAAGAGGTATGCGATTGTGGCCGTGGCGACCAGAACCGCCGTGCTAACAGCGAGTACGTTCACCACGGCGTCCGCATAGCGATCGGCACGTCCGGCTTTGCCAACCTTGACCATTGTGAACGCGAAAGCGGCGACGGCCACGATGATGACGGCGGGTTGGATACTCCGCGTCGCCCCGTAGTTGGAGTCGAAGTACCACGCATAGTTCGGCGCGAATTGCGCCACAAGCAGAGACACTGCCTGCGGCACCACTAGGATAACCGCAATCATTGCCAGCGCGATCGCGATGCGGGCGGCGCGACCGACCCGGATCCACATGAGCGGCCAGACCGCGAACCAAATGAGAGCGCTCGCATGGAACGACGCGGCGAGAAGTGTGGCGAGCACAAAAGCCAGGTGCTTCTTACGGAGGGCGAACTCGATCGTGTTTACCAGGATCGCGATCGCGAGTCCCTGCTTGACGAGATTAAAGTCCTCGAGGTAAAAACCGCCGAAAGAGTAGATGAACACCGAGAGCGCGGGATTGATCGACATCCGCAGGAAGAACCGGTAGAACAGCGCGATCGTGAGGAACGAGGTGACGACGAAAATCCCCTGATAGTCGTCCGTTATCAACCCGACTGCTTTGTTGAGCAGAACGTAGCCAATCTCCTGTCCGTCGACATCACCGARYTGGATCTGCTCGAAGAGCGGAGCATAGCGGGGCCAGTAGTCGGTTCCGATGCCATATCGCAGCGCGGCGATCAGAAACAAGACGGAGAAGCTTAGCGCCACCCCGAAAAAGCTCGCGGTTCTGTCTCCTTTTCCGTTCAACCGCGAGGTGAGCTGGTCAGATCCGAGAGTGACAGCCCAGAGTGGGCTCGTGCGGTGCGGAGGTCTGCGGTGCAGCAGCATAGCGACGCTTGCGAGCAATCCGCCGAACAGGTAGATCACCGGGGATCACGCTCGCAATAGCTGATAAGCACGTCGACCGAGAGTTTGTTTCAGGGTCCCGTGCTTCAGGATCAGCCGGATTCTCGCGAATTTGTGGCGGCGGTGGAGTGAGGCGAACGCGCTCATCTCCTCACGCACGGCGGGATCGAGAAGATCGCTGTAGGCGCCAAGGAATGCTGCCGCCTGCGTGTATGTCTGGAGCGCAGCGGAGCGGTCCCCCTTTAACAGCTTGGAGAGGGCGAATCCGAGCCCCGACCTTTCCACGCTCCCGAGGGCATTCGTGGCGTGCTGGCGGTAACTCACGAGCGGGGTGGGGATATATGAGATGTGCCCGACGGTCGACGCGAGGAGCGCGATCCACCAGTCGTGCATGATCGCTCTAGTCGCATCAAACTCGCGGGCGTGAAATACGTCGGCAAGCGCGGCGTTGAACATCATCGCGCACCCGGGGATAGCGTTCTCTGCGAGGAGAGTCTTATGGGTGATGTCGTGGGGACGGGCACGTACCTGCTCCATGAAGGAGGGGTTCAGAAGGCCGAGCTGCGCGTCGACGACCGTAAGGTCCGAGTAAACCAAGCACGGCTGATCGCGGTGCTGAGCCTCGAGCTGCTGGCACCGCCGTACGAGATGTTCGAGCTTGTCAAAGCTCCATAAGTCGTCTTGGTCGCAGAACGCGAAATACGGTGCAGGGCCGGCAACGCGAAGAAGACGGAAGAAGTTGTCACGCGCGGAGCCGGCGGGGCCATCTCGTACGACGCGGACCTGGTTCGGATAATCTTCGGAAAAGCCCTGTACGATCGCGAGGGTGTCATCGCAGGAGCCGTCGTCGGCGACGACGAGTCGCCAGCGCCGGTGGCTCTGCGCGGCGATGGAGTCCAGTTGCTGCCGGAGATAGCGTGAACCGTCGAAGGTGGCCAGGAGCACGACGACTAGATCAGAGGCAGCAGCGATGCGGTAAGAGCCCGGCGCGGTGTCTTTCACGGGCGTTCCATTTCTGCACGGCGTGTGCGGCCATACGGCGACGTCGGTAGGATCGCGTCCCACACCACGGAAACGAGGCTGGTTGTTGCCCCGATCTGCGTCTTCTCTGGTGTGTTCTGAACGAACGAGGTCACGCTATCGGCGACGGCGTCTGCGGTTCGGACTGCCTGGGCGGGATCTTTGTCGGTCGCCTTATATTCGATCATCACAGTGTTGGGCGGTGGATCGGCCGGGGCTCGAGCTGGGAGACGAAACGTGAGGAACGGTCGTCTTTCGCGAGCTCCCAACTGCGACTTGGCGCATTCGGCGCGCAGACGAGTGCCGAGCTGTATCCCCATGGTTGATTCCCGCCTTTGTTGTCATGCCTCCCACAGCCTGGCTCAGCTCCAGGCAAGAGCATGCGCGCTTCGGTAGGCTAACTGCGGGGGTCCGCCTCAGAAGCCTACATGCTGTTAGCGGCCACGAAAAACTGCCCACGAGCGATCATATAATTGCCGTTTGAATTCTAGGCATCGTTGCGAACTTTACCTCGTATCGACATCCTCAAACACCAAAAACGTCTGGGTGTCCAGGACTCCGGGCATGGACTGCAGCTGGTCGAAGATCACCCGGCGAAGGTCGATGTTGTCCACGGCGCGCACCAGGAGGATGACATCGAAGTCCCCGCCGACCAGAGCGATGTGGTGGACCTCGGGGATGGCGCGCAGGAGTTCGCGCAGCTCGCGCCAGGAATGCTGGCGCACTTTCAGCGTGACGTAGGCAGAAGACTTCAACCCCGCTTTGATGGGATCCACCAGGGCGGTGAACTTGGTCAGGACGCCTTCGCCCGTGAGCCGGGCGATGCGGGTGTAGGCGTGGGCGCGGGAAATGTGGACGTTCTCGGCCACCTGTGTCACCGACATCCGGCCGTCCCGGGTCAGCTCCGCGATGATGTTCCGGTCCACATCGTCCAGCGGCACCGCCACCTGCTCTGATTCGAGCTCTGCCATTCGTCTACGACCCCCGCCGGTAATCCAGCTCACACTTACGATTTGTCTTCCAGATTAGGGCAAATTTGTGGACATCTCCACGATTCACGGGAGAGGTGGATACGAAACATCGGCTGGCGGCATACTGGGAAAGATTAGTGGCTACAGAAGGACGGACCAATGACGATCTCCGCAGACCACGCTGCGCAGCCAGCTGCGCGGCAGGCCGCGCAACAAGATCCAGCCGGTGATGCCGTGAGCAAGTTCGGTATCACCGTTGAGGACTACATGCTGCCCGCACGCCACCAGATCCAGATGGTGGGCCCGGGCGGAACCCTGAATCCCCACACGGAGCAGGGAACCCAGCCGGGGCACGAGTACAGCCTGCCCAGCGAGACCGAACTGATGGCCGCCTACGAGCAGCTCGTCATCGGCCGCCGCGTCAATGACCAGAACTCCGCACTCGTCCGGCAGGGCCGCATGGCCGTCTACCCCTCGAGCCACGGCCAGGAGGCGTGCCAGGTTGCCGCCGCACTGTGCCTTGCCGAGGGTGACTGGCTGTTCCCCACCTACCGCGACTCCGTGGCCGTGATGGCCCGCGGCGTGGATCCGGTCCAGACGATGACGCTCTTCCGCGGCGACTGGCACGGCGGCTACGACCCCGCCAAGAACAAGGTCGGCATCCAGTGCACCCCGCTGACCACCCAGCTGCTGCACGGCGTCGGCGTGGCCCACGCCGCCAAGCTGCGCGGCGAGGACACCGTGGTCCTGGCCATGTGCGGCGACGGCGCCACCAGCGAAGGCGACTTCCACGAGGCCCTGAACTTCGCCGCCGTCTTCCACCTGCCCGTGGTCTTCTTCGTCCAGAACAACCAGTACGCGATCTCCGTGCCGCTCGCGCACCAGTCCGTTGCGCCCTCCCTGGCCCACAAGGCCGTGGGCTACGGCATGGCCGGCGAACGCGTGGACGGCAACGACGTCGTGGCCCTGCTCGCCGTCCTCGGCCGGGCCGTCAAGCTGGCCCGGGAAGGTTCCGGCCCGCTGCTCGTCGAGGCGCACACCTACCGGATGCAGGCGCACACCAACGCCGACGACGCCACCCGCTACCGGCAGGACAGCGAAGTCGCCGAATGGGTGGCGAAGGACCCGCTGAGCCGGATGCAGACCTACCTGACGGACCGCGGCCTGCTGGACGACGACCGTGCCGCCAAGATCGCCGAAAAGGCAGAAGCGGTAGCCACCCAGCTGCGCGAAGGCCTCAGCGAAGAGGTCTCGGTGGAACCGCAGGATCTCTTCAAGTACGTCTTCTCCACCCCCACACCACAGCTGAAAGAACAGTCCGCCATGCTCGCCGACGAACTGGCCCGCGACGCCGCATCCACCGCAACCGCATCTGCCGCAGCCGCATCCATCTCAAGGGAGGCCGGGAAATGAGCCCCACCATCACCACGTCCTCCGAGGCGAACGGCAACGTCAGCGCCGCGACCGCCCGCGCCGCCGCCAAGGCTGCTGTTGCGGCCGAGCAGGCCGGCCCGCAGACCATCACSCTGGCCAAGGCCCTGAACACCGCGATGGCGGACGCCATGCACGCGGATGAGTCGGTCCTGGTCTTCGGCGAGGACGTGGGCATGCTCGGCGGTGTCTTCCGCATCACGGACGGGCTCACCAAGACCTTTGGCACGAGCCGCTGCTTCGACACCCCCCTGGCCGAATCCGGCATCGTCGGCATGGCGGTCGGCATGGCGATGAACGGCATGCGCCCGGTCATCGAAATGCAGTTCGACGCGTTCGCGTACCCGGCCTTCGAACAGATCGTCAGCCACGTCGCCAAGATGCACAACCGCACCAAGGGCGCCGTGAAGCTGCCCATGGTCATCCGGGTCCCGTTTGCAGGCGGCATCGGGGGAGTGGAGCACCACTGCGACTCGTCCGAGGCCTACTACGCGCACACCGCCGGCCTGAAGGTCTTCACCCCGGCCACCGTGGCCGACGGTTACCGGATGCTTCGCGAAGCCATCGACTCTGATGACCCCGTCATGTTCATGGAGCCCAAGAAGCTGTACTGGTCCAAGGACCAGGTGGACCTGGACGCGCTGCGCGCCGAGCACGCAGCGAACACCGAGCGCGGCACGTCCTCCGAGGGCCGGGCCGCCGTCGCCCGCCCCGGCACTGACGCCACGCTGATCGCCTACGGTCCGTCCGTTCCGACGGCGCTCGCCGCAGCGGCCGCCGCCGCCGAGGAAGGCCGCTCGCTGGAAGTGATCGACGTCCGCTCGATCGTGCCGTTCGACGACGAGACCGTCTGTGCCTCGGTCCGCAAGACCGGCCGCGCCGTGGTCATCGCCGAGGCCCACGGCTTCGCGTCCGTGGCCTCGGAAATTGTCGCCCGGGTCCAGGAACGCTGCTTCCACCACCTGGCCGCACCGATCCGCCGCGTCACCGGCTTCGACGTGCCCTACCCGGCGCCGAAGCTCGAGCACTACTACCTGCCCGGCGTGGACCGCATCCTCGACGCCGTTGACGACCTCCAGTGGGAAGACTGACCATGAGCGAACCGAAAGTATTCCTCCTGCCGGACCTGGGCGAAGGCCTCACCGAAGCCGAGCTCGTGAACTGGCTCGTGGCCGTGGGCGACGAGATCCGCGTGGACCAGCCGATCGCCGAGGTGGAGACCGCCAAGTCCATGGTGGAGGTGCCCTCCCCGTACGCCGGCACCGTGGCCGTGCTGCACGGCGAGCCCGGCCAGACGCTCGACGTCGGCAAGCCGCTGATCTCTGTGATGCCGGTTGGTGTTGCTGCTTCCTCCGTTTCCGCTGGTGGGGCCGGTACGGATGATTCCGCCCCCGCCCCTTCGCCGGACAGCATTCGTCCTGCGGACGATGCTGCCGGCTCCGGAAGGCCCGATGCCACTCCCGGGGCGGCATCATCCGCGCCGGCTGGTTTCGCTGCTGGCTCACCTGCTCCCGCTCCTGTTTCTTCGCCTGCTGCTGTTGCGGCTGAGGCTTATCGCGAGGAGGAGAAGGCCGGGTCCGGCAATGTCCTGATCGGTTATGGGACTCCGGGCGGGCATGGGATTGCCCGGCGGACCCGGGCTCCTAAGCGGGCTGCGGGGACCGAGTCGGTTTCCGGGGTCTCGGCTGCCGAGAAGGCTGCCGATGACCTGGTGCTCATGCGCACCCGGGTTCCCGGGAAGCTGGGGGCGGTTATTTCTCCGCTGGTTCGCCGGATGGCGCGCGATCATGGGGTTGATTTGGGGGAACTCCAGGGCTCGGGGGCCAGCGGGCTCATCATGCGGCGCGACGTCGAGGCCGTCATCAAGCCGTCGCCGATGGTTGAGCGTCCGGCTGCTACGGAGCCGGCCGCGCCGGCCGCGCCTGCCACGGGTTCCGGAACCGACGCGCGCACCGGGCTGGGTATTTCCGGACGCACGGCGGTCCGGGGCGTGCGGAAGGCGGTCGCGGCGAACATGTCGCGCAGCCGCTCCGAGATCCCGGAAGCCACGGTGTGGGTGGACGTGGACGCCACGGCGCTGGTGGAGATGCGTGCCGCGCTAAAAAAGGCGGACCCGCACAACACCCCGGGCCTGCTGGCCTTCATTGCACGGTTTGTTACTGCCGGGCTCAAGAAATTCCCGGAACTCAACACCCGGATCGTGACCACCGAGGATGCTGCGGGCGGCGCGATGCAGGAGATTGTGGCCTTCGACGGCGTCAACCTCGGGTTCGCGGCGCAGACCGACCGCGGACTGATGGTGCCGTCGGTACGGAACGCGGACAAGCTCAGCGCCCGCGAACTGGACGCCGAGATCCGCCGCCTCACCGCCGTCGTGCGCGAGGGCAAAGCGACCCCGGCGGAACTGGGCAGCGGCACGTTCACGCTGAACAACTACGGTGTGTTCGGGGTTGACGGTTCCGCGGCGATCATCAACCACCCCGAAGTGGGGATCCTCGGTGTCGGGCGGATCATCGACAAGCCCTGGGTGGTCAACGGCGAGCTCGCGGTCCGCAAGGTCACCGAGCTGACGCTCACGTTCGACCACCGGGTGTGCGACGGCGGCGCGGCCGGCGGTTTCCTGCGCTACGTGGCCGACGCGATCGAGAACCCGGGGTCGGCGCTCGCGGACATGTGAGCACCCCCCGGTGATTTCCGCATGAGGGCGGGGACAGCACAGTCAGTTGTGTGCGGTCCCCGCGCTCTTTTCCGGCCGTGCCGAAAGCCACCGCGCCAGCCACGACGCCGGCAGGAGCAGCAGCCACACGAAGGGCGTGTAGGCGTTGAGGACGAACGCCGCCGGAACCGAGAACAGGAACACCAGCGCCACGGCCATGCGCGCGTAGAAGATGCGGCGGTGGACGTGGGCGGCCATCTCGCGGTCCATGAGCCCGGCGTGCTTCGCGTAACCCCAGATGGTCGCCAACATCAGATAGACCGCGGCAATGTTGGCGGCGTACAAAACGCTCGGCCACGGCGTGGGGTCGTCCCCGTAGTCGCTGAGAATGGACGTCGGAGCGGGCAGCATGGCAATGAAGAACAACAGTGCCAGATTCAGCCAGGCCAGCTTCGCATTGAAGCGGCGGATGAGGGCAAAGTCGGAATGGTGCGACATCCACGTCTCGGCAATGATGACAAAGGACAGAGCGTACGCCAGCAACTGCGGCCAGGCCGCAACCAAGGCACTGTCCAGCTGCTCCGCGGGGATGCCCTCGGGCAATTTCAGGTCCAGGGCCAGGAGGGTCAGGGCGATCGCGAAGACGGCATCGCTGAAGAACACCATCCGCTCCACGGAAGTGCCGGCATTCAACGGGAGCGCCACCCCCAATCGTTCGGTAGAGCAACTGGCTCATCGACGGAAGTAGCCCACAGGCTACACCGCGGCGCGGCCCAAGACGAGGGGTCCGGGCATACCCGCCACAGGGACCGGAAGGGCATGCCCTGAAGGGAAATGCCAGCCAGCGCGGGTAGAATCGAGGCCTGTACAGCATCAACAACGCTGGACCAACAATGCCGGAAAAGCGTCGGAAATACGGAGATTCAATGTCACGATGGCTCAAGGTCGGTCCGGACAACTACGTACTGACAACTCAAGGTTCCCTGCTCAACACAGGTCTGGTGGTCGGCACCGAGCGCGCCATGGTGATCGACACCGGCGGCGGGCCCCGGCAGGGCCGCGAGATCCTGGCTGCCGTGCGGGAAAAGACCGGGCTGCCGCTGGTCGTGGTCAACACGCACGCCCACTATGACCACTTCTTCGGCAACGCCGTCTTCGCCAGTGAGGGCGTTACGGAATTCTGGGCACACGAGAACTGCGCCGCGGAAATTGAGGAGAACGGCGACGAGCAGCGCCGGCTTGTGGCCTTGGCGGAACCCGAAATGGCGGCCGGTCAGGGCTCCGACGCCGAGCTGGTTGTTCCGAACGCCATCGTGAAGGACCAGCCGGTCCTGGTGGATCTTGGCGGACAGGCCACCACCTTGTTCTATCTGGGCCGCGGCCATACCGACGGCGACCTCCTGGTCGGCACCGCGAGCACCCTCTTCGCCGGCGACCTCGTCGAACAGGGTTCCCACCCGTCCTTCGAGGACTCATTCCCCGAAGACTGGGCCGACGCCCTCCGGCACCTTTCCGCGCTGCGGCACCGCTACGAATTCCTGGTCCCCGGCCACGGCGAGCCGTGCTCGGACCAGTTCGTCAAGACCATGGCCAACACCATGACCACCGCGGTCCGGCAGGCGATCCAGGCCACCCGGGAAACCCCGGACGATGCAACCAAGGCCATCCCGATCCTGCCGTACGGCCCCGAACAGTCGCGCTGGTTCATCAAGCGCCTGCAGGACACGCGGGCCCACCGATGAGGATGGCGGGCTCAGGGCGCGCCGGATGGACAACGCCGGTAGCCTGTGAGTAACCTCATCTCCGGGTCCCTTTCCGTGGACCCGCTCTCGCCAGCGACCAGCTTGCCCAAGGATGGGGATCCCCGGGGCTCGCGCCAATGATGTCGCTGCTCTCAGGAGGTCTCACCTGTGACATTGCCCGGCTATGTCCTGGCGCTGTGCATTTTGCTCGGGAGTCTCGTGTTTCTCTCCGCGGTGTTCTACGTGGTGCTTCGCCTCAGGCGCCGCAGACACGCGCCCGCCTCCGTTCCTCAGCGCCAGGAGTCATGACAGTGCCGTACGTCGACATCAACCCCCACCGCAACCGGCCGAAATGGTGGGCCTACGTGGGCCTGGTGCTCTTGGCGGCAGCAACGATCGCCGTTGTGGTGCTCGCTCTGCGTCGCTGATAGGTGCGCTTTACGGCCGCGTCTGCGGGTCCTCGTCAGGTGACCACCGTGCCTGCGCCTAGACTTGCTTTTTGGACCAATTCAAACAAGCAACGCAGCGGCCTGCGCTGAGAGTCCTAGGGGAATAGATATGTCCGAACCGGTGGACACCAAAACTGCCAACGACACGATGGACTCGGAGCAACCGGATCTCCGGCGCCGGCGTGACCGCCGTGCCGACGGCTCCGATGCCTGGACGGGAACCATGCCGATCATCACGCCCAACGAAGCCGACGTCCAATCTGGACGTACCGCCCCGAGCAGTTCATGGGCAGAAGCGGCCGCCGCGGCGGATGCGCCGGCTGCACCAACGCGTGCCCCCGCAGGCGCAGCGCCGGCGGCGTTGCCCGAGACCCCCGGAAC
Organism: Arthrobacter sp. P1_A5; assembly: GCF_056406825.1. Classification (NCBI taxonomy): domain Bacteria; kingdom Bacillati; phylum Actinomycetota; class Actinomycetes; order Micrococcales; family Micrococcaceae; genus Arthrobacter; species Arthrobacter sp. P1_A5. Next base: position 24,426 of record NZ_JBFTZL010000025.1, read on the forward strand.
AACTCCGGCCGTGCCCGCGCAGCCGGCCCGCTCCACGCGTTCGGCCACGCGGTCCGCGGCCCTGGCCGACTCCCCGGTGCCTGACTTCATCAGTTCCCCCGGCCTCTTCGTCCGCGAGCAGAAGCCCCGGCCCGTCGGCGGGTTCCGCGGCGCCCTCTACAAGCTGACCGGCGGCGGGCTGAACCTGGGCCCGAGCGCCCGTCAGCGTGAAGAGGACGAGCTGGCCCGGCGCATCTCGCGCCAGCTCCAGGGCAGCTACAACACGGCCGTCCTAAGCCTGAAGGGCGGCATCGGCAAGACCTCCACCACAGTTGGCGTCGGACTGACCCTGGCCGAGTTCCGGGGCGATCCCCCCTGCGCGATCGACGCCAACCCCGATTCCGGCGACCTCGTCGAACGCGCCCTCGGCGAGGGCATCTACCAGCAGCAGAGCCCGCGCACCATCACGGACCTGCTCAAGAACATCGAGTCCGTCGATTCCCTCACGGCCCTGGCCCGCTACATGCACCATGCCGGCAGGCTCCACCTCATTGCCGGTGAACAGGACCCCGAGGTATCGGATTCCCTGACGGCCGAGGAATACCTGCGGATCCGCAAGCTCATTTCCGCGTACTACTCCGTGGCGCTGATCGATTGCGGCACAGGCGTTACGCACAACGCCATGAGCGGCATCCTGCAGTCGGCGGACAACCTGATCATCGCGGCTGGCTATGCCGTCAGCGGCGCCAAGCGGGCCCGCAGCACGCTGCACTGGCTGGCCAGCCACGGCTACGAAGACCTGGCCCGCAACGCGATCGTGGTCATCACCGACAAGGACGAGGTGTCTACGCGTGTGGACAAGGACGCGATCGAGGAGCACCTGTCCGGCATCTGCCGCCAGCTGATCGCGGTCCCGCACGATCGTGGCGTGGCCGACGGTGACCTCGTCACCTTGGACGTGCTCCGCCCGGAAACGCGCCGCGCGTACCGGGAGATTGCCGCCGCCATCGTGGACGGGTACGTCTAGGGGCGTATCCCTACCGGCGGCGTGATGCCCTGACTTTCAGGGCTGCCGCCGGAAGGCCAGCCAGCCCACGGCGCCAGCGCGCAACGTGGGCCCGGAGGAGCCCCGCAACGGAATCGTCGAGATAGATGTCGACCTGCCGCAGTACGTTCCGCGAGGGGAACACCGCACGAGCGAGCACGAGCGGTTTCACCCGCCAAGGACTTTCAATCAGGGCAATTAGATGCACCGTGCCAGGGAGCTGAACGGATACTCGGTACCGCCATTCCTCGCCGACAGGTCCTACCAAGCTTGGCAGATCTTGGACTCCCAAGTCATCCAGGAGCGGTTTCAGCGCCGCCGTCGCCTGTAGCTGCACGCTGAGATTCACGATGCCCTGGCGCAGGGTGGAGTCCACCCGCCGCAGCAGTCCTAAGTACTCGTCTCGATGGCGAGGAACACTCATCGACCTAAGGCTATGCAGCGCCTGAAAAATCGCCGCCCCCGGAAGGGAAGGAACGGGCACACGCCTAGCCGCCATAACCAAATATTGCCTGTCGCGCCAGAGCGTATCGAAGGCACTGTCGGGTGGGGCCTCCATCCCGGGAAATCTGTCATGCACGTCGATGTCACAGTTCCATCGCGGATGGTAGAGCGTCCGGGAATGGAAGTAGTGGCGAACGATGGACGCGCCTGACGGCCTTTCGAGCCAGCCTCTCGCGCCAAGGAGTTCGACCACTCTGTCCAGGTTCTCCGGGCGGACCAGGACATCCACGTCCGCAGAGACGTGATTGTCGCGGAGCCCCATCATGTTTGCCGCCGGGCCTTTGATGAACAACACCTGGAGACGGGCTGATTGGGCGACGTGGTCCACGAGGGCCGTGGCCAGGAGGACGGCTTCATCTTGATGCAGGGTCTCTGCGCCGACCATCAGCAGGCACCGTTTTCGCGCGTAGACGCAGTGATCATGCCGCTGCTGCTCAGGCTGCGGATCAACCCGATCACGTCTTCCGCGATCGCGGAAGCATCAGTGGCGTATTCGCGGGCAAGCCTCTCGATGAGCTCCGCCTCGGTTCTGGTCCCATCCAGCCCGTTCCACACCGAGGCAGCCGTCCCAACCAGGATGACCGGGACCTGTTGCTCAAGGTGCAGCAGGGCGACGCGATCGCCGTCGGCACTGTGGACGCAGGCGACATCGGCACTGACGCGCCACACCTGTTCCGTCATGAGACCTCCACCGACACTAGAGAGGCCATCAAGCATCACGCGGGCCCTCGCAAGGCTTCATGCTACCGCGCGGCAGCCAAGTTGTTTCGCACCGGTGACCGACTTAGATTTAGGCATGACCAACAACGCCGGGGACGAAGCCGCCCTGCAACTGCAGGACCTCCTGATGGGAACCGAGAACGTCGAGGACTTCCTGGGCCGCCTCGCTGGATTCTCGGCCGCCACACTCAGCCAGGCCGCCGGCGCGGAGATCGAATGCGGCGTTACGCTGCAGCGCCGGAAGAAGACCATGACGGTGGCCGGGAGCAGCCCCCGGGCCGTCATCCTGGACCGCATCGAGCAGACCCTCGGCGACGGCCCGTGCATCGCCGCACTGCGGACCAAATCCGTGGTCCTGCTGGCTGACGTCGACACCGATCCGCGCTGGCCGGAGTACCAGCGGCAGCTCGCGGCCCATGGCTGCCGCAGCACCCTCGGCGTACCCCTGGAAATCGGCGAGGACGCGGCCGCCGCCCTGAACTTCTTCGGCTCTGACACGGGGATTTTCACCGAGGCAATTGCTGCCGAGGCCTCCGGCTTTGCCGACCTCGCCGGCCGGGCCCTTCGCCTGGCCGTCCGGATCGGCACCGCGCAGTCCCGGGCGGAGGACCTGCAGGCCGCCATGGAGCACCGCACGTCCATCGACCTGGCCTGCGGCGTTATTATGGCCCAGAACCGCTGCTCCCAGGACGAGGCCATGGGCATTCTCACCCGGGTGTCCAGCAACCGGAACCAGAAGCTCCGCGACGTCGCGGCAGACGTCCTGCGGAATCTCACCAGCGGGGAAGTCCACACGCACTTCGACGCCTGAGCTCCCCGGCAGGCCCGTGTACGGGGCACTCCGCGGGGCTGGCCCTCCGAAGGAAGCAAGTAGTCCGGTGGTGCTAAGACAAGTACTCACCACTCTGTCCCAGCGCCTTCCCAATCTCGCAGGCTTAGTCGCGTGGGTGAGATGCCCGCGCAGCCGGGGACGGCTTGACGCTGAGTTTGGGGAGATCAGATGAGCACTAGCAACGACATGTATGCACGTGAGGAGCTGCGTTACTCCTCAAGGCGGCGCGCTTGGCGCTTGGCGCAGCTTTCTGGGTTGGCTGTGCTCGCTGCCGTAACGTTCACGGTTGTTTACCTGGCTTTAGCCCGTCAGTTCTAGGGCCGGCAACCCGACGCCTGAGCTCCCCCGGCGCGCCGCCCGCCCTAGGATGAAGGGGATGACCACCACACAGACCGCACCCTTCAGCCTCCGCAGCATCGCCGTCCCCGCCTTCGGTCCGGCCCTGCTGTTCAGCATCGGCGAGGGCGCCATCCTGCCCGTGGTGGCACTGTCCGCCCGTGACCTCGGCGCCTCGGTGGCCGTCGCCGCGCTGGTGGTCACCCTGATCGGTCTGGGCTCCTGGTTCTTCAACCTCCCCGCCTCGCTCATCACGCTGAAGTTCGGCGAACGCTGGGCCATCGTCGGAGCCGCGGCGGCCAGCGCCGTCGCCCTCGCCGCCGCGGCACTGGCACCGCTCGTGCCCGACGGGCTGTGGCTGCTCGCTGCGGCCATGGTGGTCGTCGGCATGGCCGCGAGCGTCTTCAGCCTGGCCCGGCAGAAATACCTGACCGAGGCGGTGCCGGTGATCCTCCGGGCACGGGCCCTGTCCACGCTCGGCGGCGTCAACCGGATCGGCATCTTCATCGGACCCTTCATCGGCGCTGCCGTGATGCAGTTCTCCGGAATCACCGGCGCGTACTGGGTAGGCGTCGTCGCCATGGCCGCGGCCGCCGTCTTGTCGGTGACCATCCCGGACCTCGTGGCCGCGCCTGCGGCGGACGACGGCGTCCCCATCCGGCAGGCGACGCTTCGCAGCGTCGCCGTGTCCCACGCCGGGGTTTTCCTGAGCGTCGGCATGGGGGTGCTGCTGCTCAGCGCGCTGCGCGCATCCCGGCAGGTGGTGATCCCGCTGTGGGCCGAGCACCTCGGGATGGACGCGACGCAGGCATCCCTGATCTACGGGCTGTCCGGGGCCATCGACATGCTGGTCTTTTATCCGGCCGGCAAGCTGATGGACCGCAAGGGCCGGCAATGGGTGGCCATTCCGTCGACCCTCATCATGGGCACCGCCATGCTGCTGATCCCGCTCAGCACCGGCTTCGCAGGCCTGCTTCTCGCGGCGCTTCTGATCGGGTTCGGTAATGGCATTAGTTCGGGCCTGAACATGACCTTGGGGGCCGACTTCTCACCCGACAACGGCCGCGGCCAGTTCCTGGGCATCTGGCGGTTCATGGCCGACGCCGGCGCCACCGGAGGGCCGGTGCTCCTCTCCGGTGTGACCGCCGTGGCCTCGCTCGGGGCCGGGGTGGCCGCCACCGGCGTGATTGGCTTCGCGGCCGCCGCGGTCTTCGCCGTCACCATTCCCCGGCTCAAACACCGCCGGAACTACTGACCGCTGCCCGGCCCGCGCCGGCGTCGTGCAGCATGACCGAACAGGCAGACACCGGCCACGGTGGCGAGGTAGCCCGTGATGACGATCAGTGAAGTCCCGGCCCAGAAGTAGCTGGTGGTGCTGATCTCCTGGCCGCCCGGGCCGATGCTCAGCAAGGCATAGGCCGCCACGCCGGCCGCGGCAAGACCGGTGAGGACGGGAAGCACCACCCACAACCTGGCTGACGCCCAGTGTCCGTTGTAGCCGTCCCAGACGTTCCAGCTCCGGCCGGTACGGATGATCAGCCAGCCGGCCGGGAGCATAAAGGCCCCCACCACGAGGAACGCCGCGACGACGTCGGCCGGACGGTGCCACTGGTTGATCAGCGTGGACACCCCGGTGGCGACGGCGAAGCTGCCGCCCAGGAAGCCTGCCAGCGGCCGCCAGCGCGGCGAGACCATAAGGAACACGGCCGCCGCGGCCGAGGCGGCCATCGTCGTGTGGCCGGACGGCAGCGAGTTCAGTTCAAGCGTCTCGATCCCGCGGTACGGCCGGACCGGCACCAGGTCCTTGAGGATCTGGGTGGCCACGTTGGCGC
>NZ_JBFTZL010000026.1:0-29517 GCF_056406825.1 Arthrobacter sp. P1_A5
GCGCAGCTTGGCGTACCGGTGGCTGCGGCGAGCATCGGCACGCAGCTTCAGGTCCTGCTCCCAGGCGAGGCCGCGGCCCTGCTGGTGGGAGCGCTTGTCACCATAGCCGCGAGCGCAGTCGCCGGGTCACGGGCGGCGAGGACTTTCGCGGTCCCGGCAAATGCTGGCGGCAAGTCCGGAAATTCCGGCAGCGCCGTCGAGCAGGGCGATCCGGGGGGTCCGACGGCCTGACAGTCCGAATGTCTACATGCCCGGACCAAAGCCGAGCCGGCGGCGAAGGTTCGGATCGTCATTCTCCAACGGATGTGAATTGCAGCTCCGGCCTCCGCTTTGCCATCTCTGCCAGGACCCGGGAGACGGCATCCCGGACAGCCGTGCCGTCGGCGTCGAACATGCCGCCCGGTTCGCCGAGCACCGCGTTGGCGTGCCGGACGAACCTGTCCCAGTCCCCCGCGCCCGCGCGCAGCGCCAGCAACGGCGAGAGAAGCGCGGCCCGGCGCAGCCAGGCATCGGGCTCGCGCACCCACCGGTCCAGCACGCTGTCGGCCCGCACCCTGGCCAGAACATCGAGTCCGTCCACCAGGGGTCCGACGACGTCGACGGCGAGCGGATCCACAAGGTCCCGCACCCGCGCCTGCCGGATGAAGCCCTCCAGCCGGGTGAGGTCGGAGTTGGTCAGCAGCTTCACGTTGGCCTGGAGCAGGACCACGGCGGCCAGCCGGCGCTCGAAAACCGGCGCAGGCCCCCGGCCGGAGCCTCCGGGCCCGGAGCCCCACAGTTCGGAACTCAGCAAAGTGACCTCATCGCGGGACAGCCCGGGATAGCGGCGGCCGGCATCCCGGACCGTGCCGCGCACGGCGCCCACGGACGTGCCGTAGAACCGGAGGCCGCTGCCCGCCGGCTCCGTTTCCAGCCGCGTCTGAAGCTGCTCAGCGCGGCGCCAGGAAGCTTCGCGCTGCAGCGAGAGGTCGATGAATTCGCCGGCATCACTCACCTGCCCATTCTTTCCCCTCGCGGCTCCCGGCGGAAACGCGGTGCCAAGCCGTCCTGGGCGGCGGGCCCGGACCATCTGCCTAGACTGAACTGGCAAGCCTCCGATCGAAAGCGGTTTACGCAACCATGCACACCAAGCTGACACTCGCCATCGCACTTTCCGCCATGACGCTGGGGGTGGCAGGGTGCGCCGCCCCTGCGCCATCTACCGCACCGTCGCCTGAGTCACCTGCGGCATCCGCGGCGCCGGCCCCTGATTTTGCTTTAGACATCACGGGGGCGCCCGGCCGGATCACCCAGGCCGGCCTCACGGTGCTGACGGCGGAGGGCAACGTGGACCACTATCACGCACATCTGGACGTGCTGAAGGAAGGCAAGCCCATCGCGGTGCCGGCAAATATCGGCATCACCGCCGGAGCTGACCACAGGGCCAACGGCATCTCAGCACTGCACACCCACGACACCACGGGCGTGGTCCACATCGAGTCACCCACCGCCGGCCAGGCCTTCACCCTCGGGCAGCTCCTGACGGAGTGGGGCGTCCTCGGTGGCACCGGCGCCCCCGGCACCGGTGGGGGTTCGCTGGATGGCTGGACCGTTTACGTGAACGGCCGGAGGTTCGACGCCGGGATCCGGGACCTCCCGTTCAAGGCGCACGACGAGATCGTCTTGTCCTACGGCACCGCGCCGGCGACGATCCACGCTTCCTACGATTTCCCGCCCGGAGAGTGAGGTGACCGGAGAGTGAGGTGGCCGGAGAGTGAGGTGGCCGGAGGCGACGGCGGGCGGCATGCCCGTACCTGCGACGCCACGGGCCCGGTGGCAGACTCAGCCCGTCAGCTCGCCCCGTTTGTCGAGAAGGTACTGGCCTCGACGGGTGCCAGGAAAGTTAATCTTGTGGGCCACAGCCAGGGCGGCATGATGCCGCGCTACTACCTCGGATTCCTTGGAGGCGCGGACAAGGTGAACCACCTTGTGGGCATCGCCCCGTCCAACCACGGAACCCGCGGGCTCATCACGCCGACACCGGACGCCGTTCCGCCGGCCACCTCAGTGGGAGGGTCGAATTGCCAGGCCTGCGCCGACCAGCAGGCTGGTTCTCCGTTCCTCACCGAGCTCAACTCCATTGGCGACACGGTTCCCGGTCCGGCCTACACGGTGATCTCCACAACGCACGACGAGGTAGTGACGCCCTACCCCAGCCAGTTCCTCGCCGGCCCGGCCCAGCAGGTCACCAATATCACCATCCAGGACAAGTGCCCGGCAGACGTGATTGACCATGACCAGGCGCCCAACGACCCCGTCACCCAGCGTCTCGTGTCCGACGCTCTTCGTCAGCCGGCCGGCCGCCCGGGCAACCCGGCATATCAGCCCAGCTGCGTGTAGCGCGGCACCCCGGGCGGAGGCGGCGTGCGGAACGTCATGCATCCGGGAGGTTTGCGGGCCGAGGTAACGGTCCGGTAACGTTGGCCGCTGGCCGCGAGGCCCGGCCCGAATGCAGGGCCCCGGACCGCCCCTTTGCAGGGCCCCGTTGCGCCGTTCGGCGTCTGCTCGCCCCTGCCTTGCGGCAGGGGCCGGATGAAACTTCCCGCATTATCCGCCGCCCTGGCAGCGTCGGTTGTGCGTGCCAGCCACGAAAGCCCGGAGGGGTCCGTTGTTCAATAAAACACCGCTGTTCAATAAATCAACGTTCAAAGATGCACGGCCGAAGGCACGCTCCACGGCACCACAGCTGAACAAAGTAGCGATTGCTCTGAGCCTGGGCGCACTGTCCCTGACCGGCTGCAGCGCCGGACCCGCGACGGGCGCCGCAGCAGTTTCACCGGCCACCGGGGCCGCGCATTCCGCTGCGGACTCCACGTCCTCGGCGGCAACCCAGGCCGCGCATCCTGCCGCGAAGGCCACGGCCCCGGTGGCCGCAGCGCCGAAGCCGGCGGTCCCCTCGGCCCCCAAGCCTGCCACCGGTACCGCCGGCCCACCTGCGGCTCCCGGAGCCGATGCGGCTTCCGGAGCCCTTGGGGCACCTGCACGGGCCGCCGCGCCTGTTGCTCCGGCAGCTGGCGCCCAAGCGGCAGCCGCTCCGGCGCCGACGGCGGTAACGGCGCCCGTCGCTGCCCAGGCCGCCGTCGCCGCGACCGGCGACGGTTCCCAGGCCGCCACGGCACGGGGCTGGGGTGCGGTTGTCGCGGGCGACGAGTTCTCCAAGGCCGGCGCCCCCGACTCCACCAAGTGGAGCGTCTTCAAGGGATCCGGACATGCCGGCAACGGTGTCAGGAGCCCGCAGGCCTGGTCGGTTGCCAATGGCGTGGCCACGGTCAGCGGCGACTCGGCCGGCACCACGGGCGGCATGTCGGCCAAATTTGCCCAGCAGAAATACGGCAAGTGGGAGACGCGCATGCGGACCAACGCCCGGGACCCGGAGTACCACCCCGTGCTGATCCTGTGGCCCAACAACAACACCTCCCCCAACTGTGCCGAGATCGACTACGCCGAGGGCAGCACCAACACCGCACAGATCAAGTTCTTCCTGCACTATGCCTGCGGCGGCTCGAACTTCCAGACCACTGCGGCCAAGACGATCGACACGACGCAATGGCACAACTATGCAGTCGAGTGGACCCCGGCCGGCATCACCGGTTACATCGACGGCGTGAAGACCTTCTCCGACACGAACCCCGCGCACCTGCCCTCCGTGGGCATGCACCAGACACTGCAGCTGGACTGGTTCCCCGACGGGTCGGCCACCAAGCCTTCACAGATGCAGGTCGACTGGGTCCGCGTCTACAAGTAGGACCGGCAAATCGTCAGGCAGCCCCGCGCCGTATTGCGGCGCGGGGCTGCCTTGGTGTTGGCCGAGGACGCGCCGCTACAGGCGGCAGGACTCAAACCCCTTGAAGTTCCCGGGCGGCTACCGCTGAGACCAGCATTGACCCGGCCGCCGTCACGGCGTCGATCACCGGAACCCMGAGCCGGCGGCGGAGCACGTCCGCCATGCCGATGCTGCTCAGGCCCGTGCTGGCCTGGACGATCATGTCGGCGCCGGCGTCAACCAGCATGTGGGCCGCGGCGAGGGCGTCGAAAATCCCGGCAGGCATGAGGAACGCGTCGGGTGTTTCGATCCTTCCCTGCCCGTCAATGAGCAGCATGCGTTCGCCCAGTGCATCCGAGATCGGGCCCGGTACGTGTGCGCCGAGACCCAAAACTCCAATCCGGCCGCCGAAGGTCAGAGCCGCGGCCGCGGCTGCGGAGCCCGCCCCGATGACCGGGATATCCACGGCTGCCCGGGTGGCGGCCAGCCCGGGGTCGGAGGCGCAGCTGATAATCAGGGCGTCAGCATCCCCCGCCATGACCCTCGCCAGCCGGACAACCTTGGGGGCCGCAGATTCGAGCGACGCCTGGTCGTAGACGCCGGACGGCTGGTCCGGAATACAGCGGGATGTGACGGTAAATCCGAATGCTTCCTGGAGGAGTTTCCCGTGGGCGTGGAGCAGGCGTCGGTCCGACGTCGTCATCACCCGGATCAGTCCAACACGCATGGCGTACTACCTTTCGAACGGATTCGTTGGTTCGAGGCTACCCGGCGAGTATTTCCGCGTCTTTTCGGGCAGATGACCAACACAAGCGCTGCAGCGGATACGCCCCGTGGCGCCGGCCGCCGTTAGCATTCCGCGGGCAGCGGCACGGCGCCTTGTGCATGAAACTTGGCGAAAACTTCGCTTCCGTGTGGGGTTGGCGGCCCGGCGTCGTTGTACGTTTGTCACGGTGGCCCGTCTTAGGACCCGGGTACAGTACCCGGGGATTGGGGGAAGGCGGCAGGCCGGTTCCGGACTCAGCCGGAACGATGACCAAAGGAACAGCCATGTCGGTGGAGCCGTCGTCCACTCCAGGACGCCTCGAAGAACAGGATCCCGAGAACCTGGTATCCGGTGCGGAACATGCCGCATCTGCCGCCGGAATCCGACATCAGGCCGCCAGAATCATTGACGCCGTCCTCGACGACAGCGCCCCGGAACAAGCCCGCGCACGGGAACTGCTGCGCCAGCAGCTGGCTGCCCATCCCGGACATCCGGAACGGGCCCTGCTGGAGCACCTTGCGGCGTTGAAGGCATTGGACGGGCACCGCGAAGGGGCGTCGGAGGCTGGCGGCCCGTTCCGGCCGGAATTTGCCTCGGGCGAGTAAGCGCAACGCTTACTTGTAAACGCGGATCCAGTCGACCTGCATCTGGCTGGGTTTGGTGGGCGTCCCGTTGGGAAACCAGTCCAGTTGCACCGTTTGGTGCATGCCTACCGTGGGCTGATGCGTCGGGTTCGTGTCCACAAACCACAAGGACCCATCGAGGTATCCGGTAATTCCGGCGGGGGTCCACTCGACTGCATAGTTGTGCCATTGCGTCGTGTCGATCGTCTTGGCCGCGGTGGTCTGGAAGTTCGGGCCACCGCAGGCGTAGTGCAGGAAGAACTTGATTTGGGCGGTGTTAACGCTCCCCTCTGCGTAGTCAATCTCGGCGCACGTGGACGAGATGTTGTTGTTCGGCCACAGGATCAGGACAGGGTGATATTGCRGATCCCGCTGTCCAATTTTCATCCTGGCCTCCCAGCGGCCGTACCGCTGCTGGGCAAACCTGGCGGACATGCCGCCAGTGGTGCCCGCGGCGTCGCCGCTGACAGTCAAGACCCCGCCGCCTACACCCAGCGCATCCGGACTCCGGATCCCCTTGCCCGCGTGCCCAGGGCCCGCGTAGACAGTCCATTTCGCGGGGTCAGGCGGCCCTGCATAATTAAATTCGTCGCCCGCCACCACCGGTCCCCAGCCGTGGCCGACGGCGGCCTGCGTCCCGTCGGAGACGGCGGCCTGCGTCCCGGGGGTCACGGCGGCCGCACGGTCTATCGCCGGCGCCCGCTCCCTGGACGCTGGTGCGGCACCACACCCGGCAAGGGCCAAGGCGCCTGCAGCGCCCAACGCCGCGGTCCTGCGGTTTGCGAACATCGCGTCTCCATCCGGTCGGGAGGTGTCTCCGGCGGCCCCGCCCTTACACGTAATTGCCAAACCAGGCGAGCGTGTCGTTCCATGCGGCCGTGGCCTGCTCCTGGTTGTAGCGCGGCCCGGTGTCATTGTGGAAGGCGTGGTCCACGCCGGGATAGATCTTGAGCTCGTTCCGGACATCAGTTTTGGCCAAGGCATCCCGGAGCGCCGGCATGGCGCCGGTGATCCGCTGGTCAAGTTCGGCGTAGACGCCGAAGACGGCCGCCTTGATGGCCGGGACCTTGTCCAGGTCAGGCGCGGGTCCGTAGAACGCCGAGGTCGCCAACAGGCCCGGGATCGCCGTCGCCGACTGCCACGTGATGCCGCCACCGAAGCAGAAGCCGTTCATGGCGATCCGCCCGTGATCAACGAAGTCCTGGGCGTTCAGGTAGTCAAAGCCGGCCGTGAAGTCGGAAACGTGACGCTGCGCCCCGGCCTGGGTCAGTGCTCCCGGGACAGCGTCCGGATCCATACCTGCGGTACCGCCTTCCCTGCTCAGCAGGTCCAGGGCCAGTGCGGCGTATCCGGCTTTGGCGAAGCGGCGCGCCACATCCTGGATATGCGGTGTCAGCCCGCGGTTCTCGTGGCAGACCAGCACGGCCGGCCCGGCGGCCCCATGGTCGGGCCGTGCGAGATAGCCGCTGATGTCGGTGCCGCCCGAGGCGAATTGCACGGTCGCCGTCGTGAGTCCGGCCGCGCCCTCCGGGACCGACAACGGGCTCTTGGCCCCCGGCACCGCGCCCGCGGACGCGGTGCCGGACCCCGGCGCGGACGAAGTCGGCGTCGGCATGGGGTCGGTACTGCGGGGAACCTCCTCGGGCGTGCAGCCCACCAAGAGCATCGCTGCCGAGGCCGCCGCCATGCTGCCGGTGATGAACGCCAYCCGGCGCGTGAACGTGTGCTGGCTCATGGCGCCGGAGCGGTAGTCGTCGAAGAATTCCTCAATCAGGTACTTCTCAAACTTGCCAAGCTGGGTCATGGCGGGCCTCCTCAGTGTGCCGATCATCCTCCTCCGAAGTCAGATGTCCGGCAAGGGGCCTGCACAGGCCGGCCCGACGGCGCCACTTGCCAACAATGACGACGACGCCTCGACGCAGCCCCGGCACGAGGCCACAACGGTCAAACGCGCGCGCAGCCKTCTCCCAGCCGCCTGAGGCCAGCCATTTCAGTCCTCGGGTTCCGGGGGCCGGGCAGGCCGGCGCCCCGACAGCGTCTGGACTGCCTCTGCGATGCCCTCATCCCCTCGTTCGATCTCTTGCATGTAGAGTCTTCCGCTCGTAATGAGGCCGTCCTCGATCTCGAAGATCGTCACCCCGCGCATGTCGAAGGGCCGCCCATCAGTCCGGGTGCCGGCCCAGGTCCATTCACTCCACGTGGTATTACCGTCGTCCACGGAGCGGAGCACTTCTGCGTGAAAATCGGGAACGCCAGCGAACATCGCTGCCCAGTTCGCGTGCATCTGCGCCCGTCCCACAAATGCCCTGCCCGGGTGGACCGGCTGCACGCTTTGGTACGACTCATGGAACAACGCGGCCGCTGCCTCAAGGTCGTGGTCATTGAACGCAGCAAGCAGGCGTTGGATATATTGGCTGACGTGATCACTCCTCGGTGTGGCGGAGCTCGTGCTCTGTTTCATGCACAGCCCCATTAACGGGCCCCCACTAGGGCCGGGATCCGRCCAGCCCGCATCGTCAATCTACGCCTCCGCCGTCGGCCGGTTCCAGACCGACTAGGTCTGGCCGCACAGGTCCGGACCGATCGGGCCCAGACCGGTGAGGTCCAGGCGCCAATCGGTCCGGGAATTCCTGAACTGACGCGGGCACCGCTAGCCAGTAACCTTGTAGGTGCTCGAATTCCATGTCAGGCGGCCGCGTTGAAAGTCCGAGGCCCGGCCGACAGAAACGGCATACTCGTCCCGGGTCGGATAGCCCAGCCGGCTCCTCTCCCAGCCGAGGGAGGCCCACCTCGCCCGGATCGCACCCAGCACATAGTGCGCCCCTGACTTCGGCGACCAGAAAATCGAGTTTCCACCTCCGCCGGAAAAGTGCTGGTACTGCCCCACGCCATCAGCGGCGCCCCTCTCGTCTGTGGTCGGGTAGCCCAGGCCCGTCTCCCAGCCCACGGCCGCCCACTTGGCCCGGATCGCACCGAGCACATAGTGCGCCCCGGTCTTCGGCGACCAGAAAATCGAGTTTCCACCTCCGCCGGAAAAGTGCTGGTACCTCCCCACGCCGTCAGAGGAGCCTCTTTCGTCTGTGGTCGGATAACCCAGGCCCGTCTCCGCGCCCACTGCCGCCCACTTGGCCCGGATCGCACCTACAATTGCGTGTGCCTGGGTCGATTTCGACCAGTAAATCGAGGACCCGCCCGAACCGGAAAAGTCGCTGTACCGCCCCACCCCGTCCGGACTGCGCTTCTCATCCGTGATCGGATAGCCCAGGGCCCCTGTCTCCGCGCCCAGCGCCGTCCATTTGGCCCGGATCGCACCGAGGACAAAGTGGGCCCCGGTCGTCGGGGTCCAGTAAATCGAGGACCCGCCCGCCCCGGAGAAGTGGTTGTACCTTCCCACTCCGTCCGTCGAGCCCTTCTCGTCGGTCGTCGGGAAGCCGAGCACGCCCGCGGCAGCGCCCGCAGCCTTGTAGCGTTTGTAAACCTCTCCACGTACCGAATGTGCCCCGGTCGCCGGGGACCAGCAGATCACACCCTTCACATAGTCCTGGCACTTCCCTCCGGCAACGGGATACTCCAAAGTCAGCGACCGGCCAAGGTTCGACCGCGGGTCGCCCGCACCGATTTTCCACGCGTAGGCGGCGATGGGGTCGTCGGTGCCCTTCCCGGTGAGCATCACCTTCAACGCACCCTGGCCGTCGTCCGCCGTGATCAGGTAGTAGGTTTCCGAAGTTCCCGCCTGCCCAAAGGCCGTCGGCGTGAAAGTTACGCTCTGGAAGGCGGATTCGCCCGCAGGAATCTTCAATCCCTCGGCAATGGGGGTGGTAGTTGAAAAGACCCCCAACGGCGCTTTCGCCTTGGTGATCGTCATGGGTACGTTACCGGTGTTGGTGATCTGGAATGCCCTGGTGGCGGAGGTCCCCACGGGGACGTCACCAAAGTCCAGAGTGCGTGGCATCTGCAGGTGCGCCGCGCCCGAGACGGCGGTCGCGGTCACCTTCACGGTTACCGACCCGCGGTCACTGGTGACGACGAGCGTGTCGGTCACGGGACTCGTTGACGTGGGACTGAACGTCATGGACACTGCCACCGACGCGAGGGGCTGGATGGTCTGCCCCACGCCCGGCACCGTGGCGGGGTCGACGCGGAGCTGTGCGTTGGCCGGCAGCGTGACCCCGGTGATCCTGGCGACGGTTGTGCCGGTGTTGACGATGTTGACGGTCTGCCGGCTGATCGTTTTTGTCGGGACGTCGGTGAACTGCACCGTGGCCGGAGTCGCGCCCAGGCCCTCCTTCGTGCCGACGCCGTGGACGCCGAGGAGGTCGGTTTCGCCGTCGGCCGTTTTGACCGTCAGGGTGCCGTCCGCCTGGCCTGGAACGGTCGGCGAGAAGCTCACGGGTACCGTCATGCTTGCGCCCTTGGCCAGGTTCCGGGGCAGCGTGAGCGTGGTTCCGATCTTGAACGGGGCGCTTGTTGTGATGGAGCTCACCGTTACCGCCCGTGACGCGGTGATCGTCACGTTCCCGGTCACGGTCTTCCCCACCGCGACGTTGCCGAGGTCGGTGTTCTTTGCCCCTACCGCTGATGTTGTCGGGGCGCCGAAACCCAAGACCTGCCCGTCCCGGGTGCCCACGTAGACGCGGCCCTTATCRGTGGCCACCGCGGAGAACTTGGCCCCTATGCCCAGGGGGGCGCTGAACACTTCCTTGAGGTTCCCGGTGTTGTCCGGTATCGCGCGGTAGGCGCGCAGTTCGGCGCCGGCTCCGGTGCCTCCGCTGACATAAACCACCCAGACCAGGGCGGAGGACCCGTCCTTGCCGGAGGATGTCACCACCGGCGAACCGGAGCTGAACCCGAACGTGCCGGCGGAGGTCCCGACGGCGGCGAGGCTGACCCCGCCCGAAGCGCCTGGGACGATCTTGAAGGCGCGAAGGTACCCGTTGTTTTCGACGACATAGAGGTAGCCACCGTTGCTTGTCCCGAGAAACGCGGGCTTTCCCCACACTCCGCTGTACGGACCGGCCTTGTCCAGGACGGCGTCGGTTCCGCCAGGCCCCTGCGCCATGCCGCCCAGGTTGTCCCGGTCCAGAAGGTACATGTGGCCGTCTTTGCCGATTTGGGCCATCAGGTGCGGGTGCGCTGCGGTGCCATAGCCGTCCGGGATCCCGACGGGAGCGCCGGACCCCAGATCGGCGTCGTTGCGGTTCAGTTTCGCGTTGTCGGCCGGGCTGAAGAAGTCGGTGGCTTTCAGGTTGCCGTCACTGCCGACCCGGAGCCGGACCACCGCCTCCGCCAAGGTGGTGGGCGGCTTCGATCCCGGGCCAGGATTGGGTGAAATTCCGTTTCCCGTGGTGAACAGGATTTGACCGGGACCGTCGGACACGAGTCCTCCGCCGGATTGCCAGATCCCACCCTCCGCATTGGCGTTGCCGGATTCGGTCGCCCACATTGTGGTCTGCCGGCCCGCGGTAGATACGCCGACGACGTAGCCGACGAAGGGCGTGTAGTCGCAATGGCTGGCAAATCCCGCATACACGACCCCGTTCATGAGCAGCAGCCCGGGGCGCTGCATCGCGGTCATGGCATTGAACGGGCGGCTGGGGTCGTTCGTCGGCGCGCCATCGATGACGACGGGGAAGCCGGGCTTCTCCACCCCGGTGGCCACATCGAGGGAATGCATGTACCAGTGCGGGAGCTGGGCCGTCGCCCCGTCGTTGGCCTTCGACAGCAGGAAGACACTCTTCGTAGCCGGGTCGTAAACGGGGGTGGACGTGATTCCGATGTTGGGCGTGAGGTCACTGCAGCGCACCGTCGACGCCGGCCACGACGGTCCGAGTTTGCGCGACCACTTGGCCGCACCCGTCGCGCTGTCCAGACCGTAGACGGCATTGTTTTCCGTCGCGGCAATCACGGTCGTGCCAACCACGAGAGGCTGGGCGTAGACCTGCCCGTCCACTTTTGCGGAGAACAGTTTGCCGAAATTTGAGGATGCGACAGCCGACGGCGAGAGTCCGGCCTCGTCCTGGTCCCATCCGGTCCTCAACGAATCGTGGGCGATGGTCCCCACGTCCGCGACGGCGGTCCCACCGACGGACAGCCCGGCGAGGGCGAGCGTCGCCGTCAGCAGGGACGCCCACGCGCCGCGGGACCACCCGCGTCGTCGGGGCTCAGTGGCGTGGATCCCGGCCGCCTGCTGCCGCCGGAGATGCGGTGCCCCACCCATATGTCCACCGCGCAGTCGGCCTTTTTGGAATTGGCCGGACGACACCCAAGATTCTGTTTGATCATGCATGGCTGAGACCCGTTTCTGACCACTACATTGACTTTATTAACCCAGTACTTTGGAGCCTAGAAGCGGGGTGTGATGAGCGCGCGAGTGGAGGCTACTCGACTTTTCGACGGCGATTCCCGTTTTCTTCCGAGTGCTACTTGCACCGTCGGCGGGCGCGCCCGAGTGACTACTTGCCGGGCCGCGGAATCGCCCCAGCATTCCGGCCCGGGCCGCGGAATCGCCCCAGCATTCCGGCCCGGGCCGCGGACTGCCCCGGCGTCGCGTTAGGCTCCCCCCATGTCGCCCGATCGATTCCTTGCCGAACTGGCCCACTCCCTGGACCACCTCGGCACGCTCGCCCGGCAGCCGCGGGGCACGCTTGCCGGCGCCGTTCCGGCGTGCCCCGCCTGGACGCTCGAGCAGCTCTTCGGGCATCTCGGCTCAATCGAGAGGTGGGCAGCCGGGGTGGTCCGGACGGGCAGCTTTGTCCAGGAACCTGCACCGCCGGCCGAGGGCGCCGCGGCCTGGTTTCTGGCGGGCACCGCACCCTTCCTCGAGACAATGACGGGCCTTGATCCCGAGAGCGAATGCTGGACCTTTGGCCCGCCGCCGCGCACCGCCCGGTTCTGGCTTCGGCGACAGGCCCACGAACATGCCATCCACCTGGTCGACGCCTGCCAGGCGCTTGGCCTGGAGATCCCCGCGCTGGCCGACAACTTCATGCTCGACGGTGTCGACGAGGTCCTGGCGATGTTCGCGCCGCGGCAGCTGCGGCTGGACCGGATGGCGCCCCCGGACAAAGCTGTGACCTTCCAGGTGCCAGGGGCCGCCAGCTGGACACTGGGACCTGGTGCCGCCGTGGCCTTGATTTCCGCCCCAGTGCCGGTCATGTATCTGGGTCTTTGGGGTCGATCCAACCTGGCAGAGAACGCCGTCATTGAAGGTGACGCCGCCGCGGCCCTGCGTGTGCTTCGGGGTCCGCTCACACCGTGAGTTCCGGCATCGGGATTAGGATACGAACACGTCCCGCGAAGCCGTGGACGCTCCACGAGCCGCACGATGCTTTCGTGACCGCATGGTCGAAGGGAACCCAAACGCATGTCAGAGCAGGCCACACCCGGCACCGCAGGTCTCTCCACGCCCCGGGCCAGATGGGGAATTCTCGGCACCGGGTTCATCGCCGGGCTGCAAACGCCGGACCTGATCGACAACGGCTCGGTGGTCCAGGCCGTCGGCTCCAGGACCATGGCATCCGCGACCGAGTTCGCGGCCCGGTTTCAGATCCCCACGTCCCATGGAAGCTACGCGGACCTCGTGGCCGACCCGGACGTCGACGTTGTCTACGTTTCGACGCCGCACCCGTTCCACCACGAGAATGCGCTGTTGGCCCTTGACGCCGGTAAACACGTGCTGATCGAAAAGCCCTTCGCCATGAACGCCTGGCAGGCCCATGAGATCGTGGAGCTCGCCGAGACGAAAGGGCTGATCGCCCTTGAGGCCATGTGGACCCGCTACCTTCCGCACATGGTCCGCATCCGTGAGCTGATTCGGTCCGGCGCCCTGGGCGAGGTCCGCACAGTGATCGCTGACCACAACCAGAATCTGCCCAAGGATCCGACGCACCGCCTCAACGACCCGGCGCTGGGCGGCGGAGCGCTCCTGGACCTTGGCATCTACCCCGTCTCCTTCGCCTTCGACGTCTTCGGGGCGCCGACCGGGATTCGGGCAGCGGCCAGCATGACTGAAACCGGAGTTGACCGGCAGACCGCGATGATCTTCGAATACGGTGGCGGGCAGCAGGCCGTGCTGCACTGCGCGCTGGACACGGCAGGACCAAACCAGGCCTCGATCATCGGAACCGAAGGCCGGATCGAGATCCCGTCAGTCTGGTACACGCCGTCGGCCTTCACCAGATACGACGCCGACGGAAACGTCGTCGAGCGATTCGATGAACCCGTCACCGGCCGCGGCATGCAATACCAGGCGCAGGAAATGGAGCGGCTCATTGCGGCCGGCTCCATGGCCACCGACATCCTGCCGCCCCGGCAGAGCGTTCAGGTCATGGAGGCCATGGACGAAGTTCGGCGCCAGATCGGCCTCGCGTACGCCAGCGACGACAAGGACCACGGGCGCGCCTAGTACCGGTGCTGGGGCGGCCCCAGTTTCCATGAGAGGCACCGCCGCCGCTCACCCTCTCCCGATCAGCCCGGCCACGCGATCGAGTTCTTCATCCAGATTGTAGAAATGTACCGCCAGCCGGATTCTGCCCTCCCGGACCGATGCCACCACGTTGGCCTGGCGGAACCGCGCCAGGACCGCCTCGGTGTCTGTCACCGGCACGGAGAAGATCGTGGAGCGGTGCTGCTCGGCGAACGGCCTGAACGCGGAACCCTGCGCCGCCAGGGCATCCTGAAGACGCAGGGTGAGCCGGGCGTTGCGATCGAGCAGGGCCCCGATGCCGAACCTGCGGAAGATGCCGAGCGCCKCCTGCTCGGCCAGGGCTGGAAACCAGGCCAAGGAGGCGTCGAGCTTCGAGGCCGTGGGTGAGAGGTCCATGGCCGGTCCGTAGAAGCTCTCGGCCGGGTTGCGCGCGGCCTTCCAGCCGGGACCGACGGGCTGGATCCGGTYAAGCAGCCCGCTGCGGACATAGAGGTAGCCCATGCCCCTGGAGCCGAGCAGGAACTTGTGGCTCGCGGCGGCCAGGAAATCCACGCCGTCGCGCACGACATCCAGGGGCACCGCGCCCGCGGCCTGGCAGGCGTCGACGAAGAACCAGGCGCCGGAGCGGGCCGCAACCTGGCTGAGTGCGGCCAGGTCCGCCCGGTAGCCGTTGGCCGAATGGACGGCACTCACTGCGATGAGACGGGTGCCGCCGTCGGCCGCCTGGCCAAATTCCTTGGCCGTCATGACGTCACCGCCCGGTGCCACGGCCCGGACCTCGTAGCCGCGGTTGCGGAGCAGGAGCCAGGGGTAATAGTTCGAGGCGAATTCGTTCCCTGCAACCACGACGTTCTCGCCGCGCTTCGCCGGCGGCAGGTTGGCGGCCACTATCCCGGCGGCTGTGCTCACGGCCGGGACGATCGCGATCTCCCCCGCCGTTGCCCCGACGATCTCCGCGAATATGGTGCGTGCCTCCTCCCCTGCCCGCTCGGCATCCATCCAGTCGAACCTGCCGGCGGACCAGCGCGCGACGGCCAGTTCGTAGGCCTCGCGGGCGGGTGCACAGCCGACGTTCATCGAGGCGGTGTTGAGATAGATGGTCTCCTGCAGGCCCGGGAAGAGTCCGCGAATATCGGCCGCCTGCATGGCAGGGACCTCCTAGCCGTGCCCGCGCGCGGAGTCCAGGCCCTTTGCGTAGGCCGCCTGCCCCACGTGCTGGAGGCAGTCGGCAACCGTGCTGACCAGCCGCACCCCGAGGGTGACCGGCGGGTCCCAGCGGGTATCGACGATCCGGTCGAAGTCGTCGTCGCCGAGGTTCTCCAGGAAGTTCACGGTCTGCCGGTGGACGGCTTCGTAGTATTCGAGCAACAGTTCCGGCGGTGCCTGCACCGCGTCCACTTGGCCGCTCGTATGGCCGTAGCCGGTGTCCCGTTTGGAGAGCGGCAGGCCGAAGCGGGCGGCAAACCCCTCGGAGGTCCACACCTGGTCCAGGCCCGCGGCGGAGGCGACTTGCGCGTCCTCGACCCTGCTGAGGTGCCAGATGAGCCAGGCCATCGAATTCCCGTTGCCTCCGGGCCGTCGGAGCAGGGTGGCATCATCAACCCCGGCCAGGGCCGCGTCCACCGTCTCACGGATCCGGCCGAAGGCATCCAGCAGCAGTTCATTGGATTTCATCGCGTCCCCTCCCTGTGCATGATCGGAGTGCTGTGCATGATCGGTGATCCCCATGCTTGCATGGAGGCCGCACCGGCGGATAGGGCCGGGCATCGCCGTGCCAACCGCGCACGCGGAGACGGTGCCGGGGGGGCAACACGGCCACGCGCAGTTCCGCAGTCCGCCAGGTCTTGGCAGCGGCGACCCCCGCGCCTACCCTTACGGATTATGAGCAACTTGTTGCCTGTAGCGCAGCCGGTTCGGGCGACGTCCAGTCGCTGGGAACGCCGGGACAAGTTCCATCTCGCCGGCATCACCGGCTTCGTCTTCCTGCTCAATGTGGTCGGCTGGAGTGTGCTGACCCTGGCCGTGGCTCCGCAGAACTTCGCGCTGGGCCGCTCCGGCGTGTACGGGGTGGGGCTGGGCGTTACCGCCTTTCTGCTGGGGGTGCGGCACGCGTTCGACGCCGACCACATCGCCGTCATCGACAACACCACCCGCAAGCTGGTCGGCGAGGGAAAGGCCGCGCTGGGGGTGGGCTTCTGGTTCTCGCTGGGCCACTCCACCGTGGTGTTCGGCGCGGCGCTGCTCCTGGCCCTCGGCGCGAGGGCCATGGCCGGCACCGTGCAGGACGGGGACTCGGCGCTGATGCAGACGCTTGGACTGGTGGGAAGCGTCGTGGCTGGAACGTTCCTGATCCTGATCGGCCTGATGAACCTCGTCTCGGTGGTCGGCATCGCCCGGGTGTTCCGCGGAATGCGGACCGGGGAACTGGACGAGGCTGAGCTTGAGCACCAGCTCAACAACCGGGGCTTCCTGGCAAGGCTCCTCGGCGGAACCATCCGGCGGATCACCAAGCCATGGCACATCTATCCCGTCGGTCTGCTGATGGGCCTGGGATTCGACACTGCCTCCCAGGTAGCCCTGCTCGTGCTCGCCGCCGGTTCCGCGGCCTTCTCCCTGCCCTGGTACGCCATCCTGGTCCTGCCGGTGCTGTTCGCCTCCGGAATGAGCATTTTCGACACCGCCGACGGCGTGTTCATGTCGAGGGCTTATGGGTGGGCGTTCCTGAAGCCGGTCCGCAAGGTCTTCTACAACCTCACAGTCACGGTGCTCTCGGTGATTGTGGCCCTGGTGGTCGGTGTCACCGTGCTGCTTGGGCTCGTGGCGGACAAGTTGGGACTCGAATCGGGGCCGGCGGTCGCCATCGGTTCGCTGGACCTCGAAAACGTCGGGTACATCATCGTCGGCCTCTTCGTCATCATCTGGCTGATCGCGCTCGCCGTCTGGAAATTTGGCCGGATCGAGCAGCGCTGGAGCCACGCCGGCACCAGCTGAGCCGATGCTGGCACAACGTAGGTCAGCAGCTGGGCGAGTCGAACTCGTAGGCCCCCGAATCGGCAGCGGCCGTCCCGTTGCAGTCCCCGTCCTGGGGCACGGGACTTCCGGCGAGGTCGACGGCGGACAGGCTCGTTCCGGCGCGGTCGATGGCCGGGCCGGTGCCGGGAGGCCCACCGCCAACCAGCCGGCCGTGAGGATCAGGGGCTTACGGCTGCGCGGGCAGAATTGATTCTCATGGCGTGTGGGCGGGGGTTGTAAAAAGCTTGGGCATGATCAACCAGAGCTTTATCTCAAACAGCGCTGTATAATTTATTTTGGTCAACAAAAGTGCCTGACCGGACCGGTCCCAGCGCGGAGACGTCGCACCGCCTACCTCAGTTCCTTCGTTCTGGAGTCTTGCCATGATGCCGCGCCCTACCCGCCCAGCCCTGGACAATCCGCCCCGCAGGCGTCGGTGGAGGCGGGGCCTGCGCATGGCGGGGGTGGTGGCGCTGAGCGTTGCCGGCTTGCTCGCCGCCTCGACGTCGGCCAATATCATCCTGGAACAGATCGAAAAGTCCCACACGGTCGCATACGGCGAAAAGGTTCACCTCATTGAGGGAACCATCAATGTCATCCGCACCGGCGAGACCGGGCCGACGGTCGTGCTGCTCAGTGGACTCGGGACCCCTGCCCCGGGGCTCGATTTTGCCCCCTTGGTCCGGGAAATGCGCGGCTTCCGAACAGTGATTGTTGAGGGATTCGGCTACGGCTTAAGCGACAYGACTGCCCGGCCAAGGACCGTAGAAAACATCGCCGAAGAACTTCATGAAGTGCTGTCAAAGCTCGGCATCAGGGCGCCCTACACTCTCATGGGCCACTCGATCGCCGGCTTTTCCACGCTGTACTACGCGAACAAGTATCCAGCGGAGGTGTCCGCCGTTATCGGCATCGACCCCACCGTCCCGGCCAGCAGGATGTCTACGGGCGGAACCACCGACCACGCCGAGGTGCCTGCAGCGGACTACTGGTGGGCGCATGCACCCTCGACCACAGGCCTGGTCCGCTGGGCCACGGCGCTGGGTTTTGGAGAACCCGGCGGCGGCAGCTTCACGGCAGCTGAACGCCAACAAATGCGTCAGATAGCGAGCTGGAACTTCGGCAACCCGGCAGTCACTGATGAAACTCTCCGGATGGGCGAGAATGCCGCCAAGCTCCAGGATCTCCGCTACCCCGACGCCCTTCCGGTGCTCTACTTCCTGTCACAGGACACGATGAACCAGCAGCCGGACTGGTACGGCGCGCACGAACGGCAGCTGGCCAACGTACGGCGCCACGAGCAGGTGGTCCTTGGGGGCGAGCACTACCTGCACTGGACGCAGTCCAAGGCCATGGCAACGAAGATCGCCGAGTTCCTGCGCCACGGCGGCACCCAGTAGATCTAGTGGAGAGATTTATCGGTCGGCAGGTCCGGCGGGACCAGGAGGGCCCGGATCGTTGACGGAAGGATCTTTGCCGCCGCCACCTCATCCAGTCGTTCCGCCCGGATTTCGGCCGCCGCGCTGTGGAGGATGGCGTAGAAGCAGGCGGCCTGCCACGTGAGGGAATGATCAGTACGGAAGATCCCCTCACTCCTGCCCTTTTCCAGTACCGACATCACCCGGGCCAGCGGCTTGTCGTGGTGAGCCCTGATTTGGTCGGCTGAGAGGTATGGTTCGGCCGCCGCCAAAAGCGCGTTGAATTGATGGAGGACCTGCCAGGATGACTGGACGATCTCCTGCAGGGAGTTCCAGGTGTCTTGCTCGATGTCTACAGCGGCGAGTTCGGCCTCGGCGCGGTCCATGGCTCTCTCGAACACGGCGCCAACCAGGTCCTTCCGGTCTGCGAAGTGCCCGTAGAGGGTCACCCTGCCCACCCCCGCAACCCGAGCAATTTCAGCCATGCTTGCCCCGGGATTGTCACTGAGGCGTGTCAACGCGGCGTCAATGATGGCGTCTTTGTTCCGGACGGCGTCCGCCCGCTTGGTGCGTTCTTTCTGCACTTCCGGCACCGGCACCCCAGCCCCTTCGACTACTCAAACAATGATGTTCAGGTTACCAGCGAGAACACTTCAGCGGCCCGGACCATCCGGTTCGGGTGAGGTGCCGGCCGGCGGAGCGGTCCTATGGTCAGGGCATGGGACTATTGCGGCACCGGCATGACGAACCCATGGGCGAGCGGTTTCAGATGCGCGAGAAACTGCTGTCGATCGGGGACGACTTCTGGATCGAAGACAGCCACGGCCAACGCGCCTACAAGGTCAACGGCAAGGCGGTCCGAATCCGGGACACGTTCGTTTTGGAGGACGCCTCGGGAAACGAGGTGGCGCGCATCCAGGAGCGCAAGCTCTCGGTCCGGGACAAGGTGGCCATCGAACGCGGCGGCGACACCGCCGCGACGGTTCACAAGGCCCTGGTAGGGCTCCGGGACCGCTTCTCGATCGACGTTCAAGGCGGCCCCGACATGAAGGCACACGGCAACATCGTCGACCACGAGTACGAGATCGAGCGCGACGGCCATACGGTCGCCACGATCTCCAAGAAGTGGTTCCGCGTGCGCGAGTCCTACGGCGTCGAAATCGCGGGCGGCGAGGACGTCCCGCTCCTCCTGGCGATCACCGTCGCCATCGACTCCTTGACCTAGCCTGTCCAGGCACCATGTCGCCCAGGAAAAGCACCGGATCCCTAGTAGCCGCGACCCTGTGGAGGCTGTTCGGCTTCCTGACGGCGAGCGCGGTTTGCGGCGTCCTGGCCGCCAGCCTTCTGGTCCCCACGGTGGCCGCGACCGGCGTCGCCGTCAGCGACTCGATCAAATTGTTCAACAGCCTCCCCTCGGAACTGACAGTTGATCCGCCGTCGGAATCGACCAGGGTGCTCACCGCCGACGGGAAACCGATCGCCACCTTCTATGCTGAAAACCGCGTGAAGGTCCGGCTCGACCAGATGTCCCCGTACATCAAGGACGCGATCGTCGCGATCGAGGACCGCCGCTTCTACGAACATGCCGGCATTGACCCCCAGGGGATTCTCCGGGCGCTGGTGTCCAACCTGACCGACGGCGGCAGGCAGGGTGCCTCCACCCTGACCCAGCAGTACGTCACCAACGTGCTCAACGAATCCCTCGTGTCGGCGGACAAGGGCGACCAGATTGTCCTCAACGGGCAAAAGAGCATGGCCGACAAGATCCGCGAGATGAAGCTCGCCGTCGAACTGGAAAAGAAATACACCAAGGATCAGATCCTGGAGGGGTACCTGAACATCGTGTTTTTCGCCCGTGACGCCTACGGCATCGAAGCCGCGTCCCGCTACTTCTTCAACACCACTGCCAAGGATCTCACCCTGCCGCAGGCTGCCCTGCTGGCAGGCCTCGTGAACAGCCCCAGTTTCTACAATCCTGACGTCCATCCGGAAAGCGCCGTCCAGCGGCGCAACCAGGTTCTCGCCAAGATGCTCAGCTATGGCGCCATCACCCAAGCGCAGCACGATGCGGCCGTGGCCGCCCCGGTGGATCTCAAGATCACCCCCGGGAGGCAGGGGTGCGCCGGCGCGGAAATGGCACCGTACTTCTGCGACTACGTTTCCCACCTCATTCTCAACAACCCGGCCTACGGCGCGGATATTGGCGAACGCGAGCGGAAGCTGTTCCGCGGCGGCCTGACCATCACCACCACCCTGGACAGCCGGCTCCAATTGGCCGCGCAGGCGCAGGTCGATGCCACGGCCGGGGCGAACCCGGACAAATGGGGCGCCGCGATGGTCTCCATCGCACCCGGCACCGGCAAGATCCTGGCGATGGCGCAAAACACCGTGTTTCTCCCGGCACCTGGCAAATTCGACACGCAACTGAACTTCAACGTCGATTCCAAGGACGCCAACGGCAACGATCTCAACGGCGCCGGCGGATTCCAGCCCGGTTCCACCATGAAACCGTTCACGTTTGCCGAATGGCTCAACGAGGGCAAATCCCTGACCGCCATGGTGGACGCCTCCAGGCGGTCCTATCCCCTCGGGTTTCCATGGAGGTCCAGCTGCGGCAGGGTGCTCGGCGCCTACAGCACCAGCCAAAAACAGCTCGGCGCCGCGGATGACCTGCAGAACAACGACCCCGGGTACTACCGCAGGATGCCCGTCAACTACGGTCTCTACAACTCCATCAACACCGCCACCTTCGCCGAGGCCACTCAGCTAGATTTCTGCGGCATCCAGAAGATGGTGGACGCCGCAGGGATCCACAGCGGCGTGGACAACGCCCGGGTGAACATGCACCAGCTGGGCAACCTGCTGGGCGCCATCGGCGTGGCGCCGCTCCATCTGGCCAACGCGTTTGCCACCTTCGCCAACGACGGAAACTACTGCGCACCGATTGCCATTTCGGCAGTGAACGACGCGGGGGGACAGAAACTGCCGGCCGAGACCAGCGCCTGTCACAGGGCGATCAAGCCCGAGGTCGCCCGCGGCGTGAACGCCGTGCTGCAGGACGTGCTGAAACGCGGGTCCGGCGTTTACATCAAGCCCAAGGTCCAGGAGCGGTTCCCGGTCGCGGCCAAGACGGGCACGTCCAATACCAATGGCGCCACCTGGGTGGTGGGCTACACAAGCGGCCTCGCGACGGCTTCCTTCTTCGGCGACGCCTTAGAGGGCCAGAAGCGGCCCGGGCAGAACATCACCGTCAACGGCAAGTTCTACAAGGCCATTGACGGGTACATGCTCGCCGGCCCGCAGTGGGCGAACTACATGCTGCAGGTCGCCGGGTACTACCCCACCGCCCCCTTCCCGGCGCCGCCGGAGTCCATGACCCGGACGCCCTCCGCGAGCCGCACGCCCCCTACGACCCGCACGCCGTGCTTCCCCGGTTTTAATAGCGCGTTGTGTCGCTGACACTGGCCCGAAATGCTCTGGATCCAATGCCGCGCTCTATGCCAACAGGGGCCGGAGCCTCTATCCTCTTGCCATGGGAGACGGGGCCAATTTCCGGCGAGGGGAATCGCGCCACCGCGCGCGGGTGGCTCATGAATCCCGATAGCGCCCAGCCTCACGACAACTACGACGCGTTCCTGTCGAGGCTGGACGCCGCCACCAGCAGCCTGAGCACCCGGGCCGCGTCGCTGGACAAAGCACTGGCAGCCGTYTCCCTCCTCTTGGGACCATCTGAGTCCGCCGTTCGGAAATGGGAACGACGGCGCCATTACGTCGGTGAGCAGCTCGCCGTTCACTCGGGGACCCCGCAGTCCTACACCGCGCTGTGCGAGCTCCACGTCGTGGCAGGAAAGATGGAAGCAATGCTCCGGGGCCGTGTCCAGCGTGTCACCGAGAAGCTGGCGGTCATGCAAGGGCGTCGTGAGGCCATCGACAAGTCATTGCTGGAGCTTGAGCTGAGCAGAATTAAGCTGACGTCGTCCCGGATGCTGTCACAGGACCGCGAAAAGTTGAGCAGCATCTTTTCCGAAATCGCCGGCTCCACCGCCGCCAAAGGAGCCATTCTCGATATGGGGTTACTGGGCGATCTCAAGGAAGCACGCGAGGCAATCATCCTGGCCGAAGCGCTCATGGAAGTGAAGGGGTACTAATCATGGAAATTTCACGGCGCGATCAGCCCCGGAAGGACATCGTCGCCCTCGTTCGCTGGTCAAAGAAACCGGGCGAAAACCCCGTCTTCAAGTTCGTCATGTCGAGTATTTTGGGGCTGATCGTGTGCCTGTTCCTGATGATCTTTCTGCCCTTCCTCAGAAGTTTCGGTGCCCTGGTTTTGTTCACCCTCTTCTTCGCCGCGCTTCTGACGGTGCGCACGGTCATGGCCCAGCAGCGCTTCATGCGGGGGCTGACCAAGAGGATCAATGACACCCTCGCAGAGGTCACGAGCAGCCCGGGTGACCAATTGTCGGTCAGGCAATTCCGGCACATGACCAAGACCGGCGAGCAGCTTCCGCTCCTTGTCAGCGGCGTACCCGGGCTGAACCTGCATGTGGCCCGGGCGTCAACGCTGGAGAAACATGCCCCCGAGAAATGGGTTGCGGTCTTCACGGTTGTGCCTCCGGAGAACGGAACCGCCAGCTTCGACCGCCTGGTGGCGGCAGCAGTCAACGCCGGCCCCGGTACCACCAGCGCGAAAGCGTCCTAGCGGCGGGAGCCTGCCGCCGGTTGCTCCAAATCATTCAGCGCCCGCTGGGGGCTGCCTCCTCGGTTACGCAGAACGGGCAAGCGGGACGTTCTGCCCTATCCTCTGGGCCCCATACGCCCAACAGTGAGGACATGACGACCACGTCGGGTCGCCGGCTGTCTCTGCTCAAGAACTTGTGGGTTGCTGTCTTCTTCCCTCCCAGGAGTGCAGAGAATTCAGAGATCTGGTTCCGGGGACCGAAAATGACGCCAAGACAACATGTTGACAGGGTGAGCGCCGAGGACATGATGTCCTTGGACGCGGACATCGGCTCAGCGCCAATGCAAGTCGGGGCCATCCTCATGCTCAGCACGGAAGGCAGCGAAGATTCGGCACCCCTCCTGGAAGCACTGGCGCGTCGGCTCGGCACTGTCCCCCGGCTGCGCCAGCGGCTGGTCTCTGTCCCCTTCGGCTGCGGGCGGCCCATTTGGGCGGATGATTCCGGCTTTGATCCGGCACACCATCTGGGCGTGATCGCCTGTCCGGCGCCCGGCGGTGAGGAAGCGGTGCTGAACATTGCGGCCGAAATGCTCGCTGCGCCGCTGTCCCGCGACCGTCCTCTCTGGTCAGCCAAGCTCATCACCGGCGTAAGCCCGGACCTGTCAGCGCTTGTTTTCGTCTTTCATCATGTCCTCACAGATGGAATTGGAGGTCTCGCCGTCCTGGAGGCCCTGGCAGCCGCGGAAGCCGGGTGGAATGGTCGCCGGGAGCCAGAGATTCCATACTCGGCGCTGTACCTGGCCATTGATGCTGCAAGGAGCCGAGTCAACGCACTGGCCCGGCTCCCGTCCGCACTGCGGACCGCAGCCGCCGGAGCCTCCGAACTGCGGCAGACGGGCAAACCCCGGGCTGCCCGCACCTCACTCAACCGCCCGACAGGTCCGCAACGGACGCTTGCCGTCCTCCGCTGCGACATGGAGGCAGTCAGAACCGCCGCGCACATGCAGGGAGCGACGGTCAACGATCTCATCCTCACCGCCGTCGCGACAGCCCTGCACCGCCTGCTCCTGGCACGGGGCGAATATGTCGAAGAGTTCGTCATCTCCGTGCTGTTTTCTGCACGCCGCCACACGACAATCACCTATCTGGGGAACCGGAGCGGCATCATCCCGGTGACCGTTCCCGCGGTCGGTCCGGCCAAGGGACGGGTGGCAGCCGTTGCCGCAACGATGAGGAGTGTCAAGCAGCGGCCTCCCGGAGCCTCCACTGCAATCATCGGCCCCATATCCCGGGTCGCAGCGCACCTTGGCGCCTACCGCTTCGTCATAGACCACCAACACCTTGTCCATACATTCGTCACGAACCTGCGGGGGCCCGAACGCGCCTTGGTGGTCGCGGGCAGGCCGGTAACCGGGATCATTCCACTCGGAGCGATCAGCGGCAACGTAACGGTTGCCTTTGCAGTCCTCTCCTACGCCGGCACGCTGACCATCACCACTGTCGCCGATCCCGAGACTTGCCCGGACCTGACAGGACTGCGTGACGAACTTTCCAGCGCCCTTGAAGCTCTGATGGTGACTGGGCCTTCATAAGCTTCGACCCGAGGATATCCGTTCATGAAGAGCCGTCGGCTCGGCGCATTCTCCGCGTGTGGATCCTAAGGGACTGRCCGAGCGCACACCGGATGCCTGTGGACATCCGGACGTGGCTGTTCCAGAATCGGGAATGTGCCCAGGACCGAGCAGTACGGGCTTGTCTTCGACGGTGAACTGCCGCCGATGCGTTCCCTGCGCACGGCGTGGCTGCTGGCATTGTTCCTGGGCTTCAGCGGCGCGGACAGGTTCTACCTCCACAAGCCGGTTACCGGCACCTTGAAGCTGTTGACGCTGGGCGGCGCCGGCATCTGGTGGCTCATTGACCTATTCCGGATCACCAATGAGTACGCCGCCGACGGGGCATCCATGCCGTTGGCCGGGACCAACTCCCTGCGACGCGGCCTGCGTCTGGCCTCGACTGCCCTGGTCGTCACCCTCGCCGGTGCGGTGGTCTGCGTCAGCGCCGCCCCCGTCACCGGGACTGTCACCGCCACAGTTGCCGCGATAAACGCAGTGCTGCATCCGGCCCCGCCGCCCCCGGTGAAAGAATGGGTCACCGTCGCGGAGGCCTCCGGCACGAAACCCCCGGGCGCACTCGTAACCCTCACCGGCAGGCTTCACATCGAGTACACCTTCACCGGCGCCGCCATTGCCTATCTCCAGCCCGTGAATGGACCGGCCCTCACCGTGTTGTCCCTGGCCAAGGCCGGCGCCGGGGCGATCGGCATCAGCCTGGCTCCGGGGACATACGCGCTGATAGTCAGCACAACCGGAGCCGTCTGGCACCTTACGGCCCAGGAATACCGGCCCTCCGGGTAGCGTCACGGTGCGCCGTGACACACCGGGCCGACCGCGGGGAAGGACTGGGACCTGACCGTTCCCTATTGAAGGGACGCGGTCAGGCGCGCCAGATTGTCGAATACTTTTTGGGCTACGGGCCGCCGGATCCAGTCTTCGAGCTGCAGCTCGCGGCTTTCCACGCGGTACCCGTCTTCGATCCCGCGAATGGCGTCCACAAAATCGCGCCCGTGCACAAGTACGGATACCTCCATGTTGAGGCTGAAGGAACGCACATCCATGTTGCTGGACCCAATCACCGCAACTTCCTCGTCAATAGTGAAGTGCTTGGAGTGCAGCACCTTCGGTGCCCGGTAAAGGTAAATCCTGACGCCCGCGCGGAGCAGTGCTTCGTAGTACGAACGCTGCGCGTGATAGACCATGCTCTGGTCACCGACCTCGGAAACAAAGAGCTCGACGCTTAGCCCCCGCGCGGCTGCCGTGACAATAGCCATCAGGATGGATTCGTCCGGGACAAAGTATGGACTGGTGATGCTGACGCGGCGCTCAGCTTTGTGGATAAGCGTCGCGTAGAGCTTCAAATTGTTGTCGTTGTCGAAGCTGGGGCCACTGGGCAGGACTTGCGCGTCGACGAGCGCAGAATGATGGCTGACGCCGATGGCGCTGGAATCCAGTGGCAGTATCACACCCGCTTCGCTGTACCAGTCCGTCGCGAAGACCGCATCCAGCTCCCGGACCACTGGTCCCTCAACGCGCATCATCAGTTCGTGCCACTGAAGCCCGCGCTTCAGGTTGCCCTTCGTGTCGTAGCTCGCGTCGATGAGGTTCTGGGACCCCGTGAATCCCACGCGGCCATCGACGACGCAGATCTTCCGGTGATTGCGCAGGTCCGGCCTCTGCCATTCGCCACGCCAAGGCCGCACCGGCAGCATGGGGCGATATTCCGCCCCTATCTCCTGGAGGAACTCCAAGGTTTCTTTCCGGCCGGGGAACTTCAGGCCAGCCAGGTGATCGGACAGAACCCGCACGTCAACGCCGCGCCGTCGTGCCCGGGCCAGCGACTGAAAATACGGCTCTGTCGTTGCGTCCAGCACGAGGATGTAAAACTCCACGTGCACATAACTTGTGGCCGAATCAATATCAGCGATCATGGCATCGAAAGCTCCGTTGTAGTCGCCCAACAGGGTCGCACTGTTGCCCGCGACCATAGGGAGCGCCCCAAGGTTGCTGTTCAACACCACCGCCGAATGCAGCCATTCCGGCCAATCAAGGCCGCGGCTTATGAACGGGCTGCCTTCAGTCCGGGCCAGGACCAGAGCGTTGACTTCGCGCTGCTTGTCCCTGCGCGCCTTGGGCAGTTTCGAGTAACCAACAAAGAAATATGCGACGGCACCAAGGATCGGTATGAAAATTATGGCGAGCACCCAGGCAATAGCAGAGGATGGACGGCGATTCATCGACACCAGGACAGCTGCGACGGTCACGAGTAGTATGTGGGCCGCCAGCAGGAGCAAGGCAAAAGTTTCAGCGTCCTGGAAGGATCCGCGCACGGCTGCCTAAACGTACTTCAAGGCACGAACGCCGTCAGACCAGCACCCGGCTCTTGGTTCCGTCAAAATATCCCAATAGTCTTCCCGGAAACTCATTTGCTTTTCCTGCTCTCAAAGATGCGTTCTCGTTTCCGGGACGGCATGTCCCTCAGCCCTGCCTTTGGAGGGTATGACCATTGTTTGCATTAGGTCCGGCATGGGCCTCACCCGCTGCGGGTGAAATTCCGGAAATGCATGGCGCGAGCTCCGAGTCGTGTTCGACCAGCTGGGCCGGCAGGCGACTGCCATGGCCCGTGGTGGCTGCGCGCCCGCGCTCAAGCAAACGGACCGGACCCCACCTAGGGGGGTCCGGCCCGTCCACCCTTTGAGAGCCGCGAGAGCTTTCTAGGAGAGGGCCCCGTCCGCCTTCACGGCAAGGACGGGCCGGTCCGCCTGCATGAGGATGCGCTGGGCGTGGCTGCCCAGGATGAATTTGCCGACCTGTGAGCGGTGCCGCAGGCCAATGACAATCAGGGATGCGTTGACCTCGCGGGCGACGTCCAGGAATTCATCGGCAAGGTCGTCACGGTACGGCGGCTGGATCACCGTTGCCCTGATTCCGGCCTCCGTGGCCCGGCGGCCGGCCTGCTCCAGGATGTCGGAGCCGGCAACGGCTTTGTCCACCAGGGCGCCTTCGCGGGCGGAGTTGACGATCACCAGGTCTTCGTTCCTGAGCATGGCTTCGGCAATGCCGGCGGTCAGCGCGGCCTCCCCTGCCGGTGTGGGGACGAATCCGACGATGATGCTCATACCTTCTCCTTGATTTTCGTGGTGATGGGCTGTTCGCTTGGCGCCGTCGTCCTCTTGGCCAGCAGAGTCCGGATGCCCGGGAGCACAGCTACCAGGACGAACACGATGAGCAGCGTCGCGGAGATGGGTCGGGTGAAGAAGCCCGTGGGATCGCCGCCGAACACGAGAAGTGAACGGCGCAGTGAGCTCTCCAGCAGGGACCCGAGGACGAACGCCAGGACCAGCGGACCGGGTTCAAAGCCGAACTTCTTCATCAGGTATCCCACGATCCCAAACACCACGACGAGCGTCACATCGAACATGCTGTTGTTGATGGTGTAGGCACCGAGCAGCGTGATGAGGGCGGTGACCGGCGCCAGGATCGCGGCGCGGACGCGGAGGATTTTCACGAAGATTCCGACGAGGGGCAGGCTCATGATCAGCAACAGGATGTTGCCGATGTACATGGAGTTGACCACGCCCCAGAACAGCCCGGGGTCCTGCTCCACCAACTGCGGGCCCGGCGTCACACCCTGGATCAGCAGGGCACCGAACATCAGGGCCATGGTGGCGTTAGCCGGGATTCCGAGGGTCAGCAGCGGGATGAACGACGACGTTGCTGCGGCGTTGTTGGCGGTTTCCGGTCCAGCGACGCCCTCCGGGGCCCCTTTACCGAACCGTTCCGGCTGCTTGGCGCGCTTCTTCTCCATCGCATAGGAGGCCATCGATGCGATGGTGGCGCCGCCACCGGGCAAAATGCCGAGGAAGAACCCGAGGACAGAACCGCGGGCGATCGCGCCGRAGGCCTGCGTGAGATCGGTCCGTGATGGCCAGACGTTCGTGACCTTGGACGGCGCCTTGGCGGCGCGGTGCCGCTCTTCGAGGTTGTAGAGGATTTCGCCCAGGCCGAAGATGCCCATGGCGATCGGCACGAAATCAATTCCGTCGGCCAGTTCCAGGTTGCCGAAGGTGAAGCGGCTTTCGCCGGTGAAGATGTCCCGGCCGACCGTTGCCAGCAGCAAGCCGACGGCGGCGGCGATGAGTGCCTTGGTCTTGGCACCGTTGCTGATGGTGGCGACCAACAGGATGCCGAGCAGTGCGAGCGCCGAGTATTCGGCCGGGCCGAAGTCGAGGGCAAAGCTCGCCACGACGGGCGCCAGGAAGGTCAAGCCAACGATTGAGGCGGTGCCGCCGATGAACGAGCCGATGGACGCCAGGCCGAGTGCGGTACCGGCCTTCCCCTGTTTGGCCATCTGGTAGCCGTCGAAGACGGTCACCACGGACGAGGCTTCGCCGGGAAGCCTCAGGAGCACGGAGGTGATGGTGCCGCCGTACTGTGCGCCGTAAAAGATGCCCGCGAGCATGATGATGGCGGTGACGGGTTCGACGTTGTAGGTCAGCGGCAGCAGGATGGCGATGGTTGCCGCGGGCCCCAGACCGGGCAGGACACCGATCAACATGCCGATGACGACGCCGATCAGGCAGTAGAGGAGGTTGCTCGGCTCCAGGACAACGGCGAATCCGTTGATCACGGGATTTAGAAAATCCACGGGGTTCTCCTAGAAGAGGTGGGGAATGGAGGTGTTGAGCGCAAGGACGAAGATTCCGTAGAACGCCGCCACGACGATCGCGCTTACCAGCAGGGTGGAGCGCCACGTTTCGCCGCCGAGGAAGCGCATCCAGATGATGCACAGGACGAGGGCGGGCAATTCAAAACCGATGGCCGGCATCAGCGCGACCATGGYGGCGAGGGTGACGAGCCCTGTCAGGGGTGCGGAGGACATGCGGGTGAACTTCTCCGCGTCCCGGTTGTGCCGCCCGACGGTCAACTGGAAGAGGCCCAGGACCACCATGACGCAGCTGATCATGAACGGCCACAGCCCGGGCTCCGGCGCTGCCGGAGTGCCGAGGCCCATGGCAACGGACAGGACCAGGGCGCCGGTGCCGACGCCGAGAACCACTAAGGAGGATGCCGCATTTGCCAGCGCTCCGGCGGCGGGCGRCTTCTCTTCCTCCCACTGCGCGGCGAGTTGCTCCGGCGTGAGGTCCTCCAGAACGTCGTCCCCGGGAGCTTGGGGGGCG